>CAMBBY010000163.1 GCA_945863825.1 uncultured Prevotella sp.
AGATTCGCCTTAGTCTCGTGGGCTCGGAGATGTGTATAAGAGACAGGTAGCAGATGATGCCTGCATCATTGGTTCCGCACCAGTAATTGCCCAACTTATCCTGCGTGATGGTGCAGACATCACCCAGATAGATGGTTGAAAACTTGGTAGAAGATTGCGAATAGTAAGCCACACCATTCTTGTTGGTACCAATCCATACAGCATCGTTCCTGTCGATGATAACTTTTTGCAAGGAGTTGTCAGGAATGCTTCCAGTCATTCCCTCTCTCTTCACATACTGCTTGCATTTCCTTCCCTCCAGATCAAGTACAAACAAGCCATCATGATCCGTGGCAATCCATAGTCTATTTTTTCTGTCATAGGCAATATCCCTAATCAGGATTTTATTGTCTGTAGGCATACTGATGCCGAGCGATTTGATAAAAGTGCCCATCCCGTCATACCATTTTTTGCGAAGGGAGGAATAGACATATACGAAATCATTGGAGAGTACCCAGTAGTTATTATGACAGTCGATAAAGGTATAAACAGTTTCATCCTTGATATGACAGGTTTGGGTAAGATGACGGTTCACCCAGAGCACCTTACCTTTCAATCCATCTACCCGACAAAGCGTTCCGTTTCTGAAAGAAAAGACTGCAGAACCCTGCTGTTCCGTGACACAAGACACTTCCTTCTGATCTTTCACTCCCAACTGCGCAAAGCTGAAGAATTTATGCTTCATCGTCTTTGTATCGAGGAAGAATACACCCTTACCATACATCACGAACCACATATTCTTATTAGCCTCTATGAATACTTTTTGGGGATATCCTTCAATACCGATTTTCTTGAGCCATTTTTCAGGATTGCGATCGAATTTCTCGTTGGAATATTGATAGATACAGTATCCTACCGCAGTATGTATCCATAGATTACCAAGGACATCCTGCTGGATTTCATCTACAGAATTGTTGGCCAATGAACTCACATCCAAGTTGTTGTAGAAGAAATTCTTGAATCGGAAACCATCGTAGCGATCCAGCCCCGACTGGGTTCCAAACCAGACATATCCCTGCTTGTCCTGCAGGATAGTATTCACTTGTCCGTTGCTGAGTCCATCTCGATTGGATAGAAGGTTGAATTCCATCTCCAAGTGGTTAGCAGCCATAGTAAGCGGTACCCATATTATCCAGCAGATAAGGGTAGAGATTAGTTTGTTTTTTATTATCATCTTTCTTTTCATTTAGGTATATATTGAAATAAGCATTGCCAAATAGCAGGCTATCTTCTAATAGTAAGCTATTCGCAAATATGAAATTAATCAACATCTGATAAAATTCTGTAAGTAAAACTTTCGGTTTAGGTATTCAGAAAAATGTACAGAGTTTCATTAAATATCATTATTTCCAGCAGCAGGAGAATATCATATCTTTCATCGTTAGAGAGTTATAATCCACTCTCCTTCCACTGGATATCATTCGCTTATAGCGATTCCTGTTTTTCAGAACTTTCTCTGATTTTCAGGATCATCGGTACCACCTCTTTATATATCTTCTCATCTCCATTGATACTTCTCATCAGGAGTTCGCATGCCTTAGTTCCCTGCTCGTGAGCCTTGTCCATGATGGCTGTAAGGCGTGGAGTAACGAAGGCAGCCGAGTCTCCATCCGTAAAGCCGATGATGGCAACATCCTGCGGAATGCGAAGCCCTTTGGCCTTGATGGCGTCAAAGGCTGCATAGGTGACGATATCGTTGAAAGCTAAGATGGCATCCGGCCGATTGTCGCTTTCCAGGAGTTTCAGAGTTGCGTTGCGGGCCACATCGAAATCAATTTTGTCACAGACAACCAGGTTTCTGTCTATCGGAATATGATTATCTCTGAGAGCCTCCAGATAGCCGTGCTTGCGGCGGCGCACCATATCGAGATGGTTAGGACCACCGATGAATGCGATACGTTTCGAACCGGTTTCGATGAGGTGCTGCGTGGCTTCCTGCGCTGCCACTTCTCCATTTCCTACCACCTGAGAGAACTTGTCTTCCAAACAGCAACGGGCGAAGAATACAAGCGGTATGGACATCTTATGAAGTTGTTCGAAATGAGAATAGTCTATGGTATCCTGCGCCAGACAGGCAATAATGCCTTCCACGTGCATATTGAGGAAGTTGTCGAGTGCCATTACCTCTCGCTCATAATCTTCATGACTGTTGGCACTGATAACGGAATAACCGTGTTTGGTTGCATAATCTTCTATACCATCGAGAACGGCAGCATAGTAGTGGGTCACCAGATTAGGTACGATGACACCTATCACGCGCGGTGCTTCCTTGCGGAGGCTCTGCGCAAACGGGTTAGGTCTATAATTGAGTTCCTTGGCCAGATTCTTAACCTTTTTGGTCATCTCCTCGCCCACTTCGTGGCTATTGCGCAAAGCCCGTGAAACGGTAGCAATGCTGACACCAAGCTGGGCTGCCAAATCCTTCAAAGAGGTTCTACGTTGTTTCATTTAGTTACTGATTTGTAGACAAATAAGAGTTCATTTAATTACACCTCACAAGCATCTTTGTTTAGTAAAAACTTTATCAAACCAGTGAGTACACTTTTTCCTCTGCAAAGATAGTATTTTTTCTTTAAAGGCGCAAACGTTTACGTGTGTTTTTTCACATATTTAGAAAGATTATCACTAAAAATGTACTAATTTTGCAAATGAAAGTAATGAATAGTTGATAATAAGTTAGTTAGAAACAGGTAAGGCTTAAATTTGTCGAGAGGACAAGTTTAAGCCTATTTTTTTTCAGAATTCTCTCTTCAGATTTCTCTCTTATTTTGGATTTACTCTGAATTCCTTGAAGAATCTTTTTTGATCCTCTTTCGAGAACTTATCCTCTTATTTCTTGGAAAGAACTTCCGAGGAACCTCTTGAGAAGTCCTCTTGAGAATCCCTTGAAGAGAGCTGCGAGAAACTTTCGAGGAGGCCCCGTGAGGTTCCCCTTGAGAATTATCTTTAGTTTCTTTCTCCGAACTCTTTTTCAGAATAATCTACTATTTTCAGAAAAACTTTCTGCAAAAATCAGATATAGTATTCTGCAGTATCCACGAGTCCTGCCCTCAGCGCATACTTGGTAGCCTCATGAACATTGTTCACATTCAGTTTGCGGAAGATATTCTTGCGATGAGTGTTCACGGTATGGAAACTTGAGAATCGCTTGTCTGCTATTTCCTTGGTCGTCATGCCGAGAGCGATGTCTTTCAGTATCTCCGTCTCCGTCTTCGTCAGGTTAACCTTCTCCTCTACCTCATGCTTAGGAGCCAGAAGTACTTCCATCATGCGCTGACAGATGAACCGGTTGCCATGCACGCAGAACTTGATGGCTTCCTTAATTTCTGAAAGCGGACACTCCTTCAGCAGAATACTGAACTGCATGCTACTGGCTATCAATACCCTTACCAGCTCGGCACTCAGATCTTCGCTAAAGAGCAGCCAGCGTGTGTGAGTGAATCGCTGCTGGAGTATCAGCAGTTCATCGGCATCATTGATATCGAATGAGGTGTAGTCTAAGACCACTACCGTATCGTCGTTCTCCTTCAGCGCCAGCATCAGTTCAGCCTTGTCATCCGTATATTTCCATTCCAGTCCTTCCATCCCCTGCAGCACGTATATCATGCCTGCACGGGTGATGTCCTGTCTGTCTGCTAATAAAATTCTCATAGTTATATTCTCTCCTATTTTTTTATGTTGTTATTCTCCTTATATATTCTGTTTGCGCACTGTAGCCATCGCACCCCGATTGATTTGGAGGATGGTGATACCGGTTCGATATTCAACTGATATTTATTCAGTTTTTATACCATTGATATATCTCTATAATGCAAAACGACCCATAGGCAACTTTGAGGAGTCGCCTATGGGTTATTTTTCTCGTATATCAGAACGACATCATGAAGCCGAAACGGATACCCCACTTGTCGATGTTGTTGTTATTCAGATAGGTGAGTCGTCTCACATACTCTACAGAGAAGAACTTGAAGATGTTGTGCACACCTGCCACGCACTCCCAGTAAGGTGTATCATTCATCACATGAGAGTTCTTAGGGAACTTAAACAGCCTTCCGTCTCCCTGGTTCTTCTCCAGATATGGATTGTTCTTGTCGGTAAGATGGCCCCACACGCCCTTGATGGCAAACCACTCGCGCCACTTGAGTTTCTTGATGAGCGGAATGCGGTTGAGCAGCTTGCCGTTCATATCCCAAGAGAGTGCCCAGAACACCTGGCGGTCGTTGAGGAATTCCCAGTCTTTCATCAAACTGATTGTTGTCTCCTGCTCAAAGTAAGAGAGGTTGATAGGAGGCAGGATGAGCATTGGGAACGGCACCTTGTTCCACTGTGCCTGTCCGATGGCATGGAAGTCGAGATAACCCCAACTGCCGAGCCATTGGCGCTTGTAGATGCTCAACTTGGTGATGTTGCTGTGATACTGACCGCCCATGAAGCCCCTGAAGCCCATCGTATGCGAGAGTCCGATTTCCGGACTGTCGAGATTGATAGGCAGTCGCTGCTGCTTGGTATTCACATAGGTAACACCCGGATTATAGTTGATGCCCACGTTGAGGTCGGTCATGCGAATCTTCTTCACCTCGGTACCGTCCAGATGATAGTAGTGGAGATTGCCCACCGTGCGGTTGCTCTGGAAGCGGAGACTCGTATTGAATCGAAAGCCCCAGTCGGTCTCGTAGGTGAATGCCAACTTCTGGCGGTGGTAGAGGAACATCTCGTCCTGAGTGGCTGCACGGAAGGTCATGAAGCTGTCTCTTATACACATCTCCGAGCCCACGAGACTAAGGCGA
>CAMBBY010000164.1 GCA_945863825.1 uncultured Prevotella sp.
GATTCGCCTTAGTCTCGTGGGCTCGGAGATGTGTATAAGAGACAGGTGAACATCCCTTCCTTCCATCTGATGGCCGTTGATGAAAAGGATACGCTCACCATGCGCATCGGTTGCGGAACCACGGAGACCAAGACTCCTTTGCTCACCAGCACCATCAAGCGCATGGATGTGAATCCGGTATGGATTGTACCGAGAAGCATCATCGAAAAGAACATGATCCATTACTTCAGCCGATCCTATTGCGAGCGCCGCGGATTTTACGTCATGGACAGGCGGACGGGAAAGGAACTGAGCATGAACCAAGTACACGCAGGACTGCTCCGCGACCCGATGTACGCAGTAGTGCAAAGAGGCGGAAAGGGCAACAGTCTGGGCAGACTGATCTTCAGATTTGACAATAATTTCTCCGTCTATCTGCACGACACCTCCAGCCGCGATTTCTTCAAGCAGCAGAATAGGGGAGTATCCCATGGCTGCGTAAGAGTGGAAAAGCCTTTCGAACTGGCTAAGTTCATCCTGAAGGACAAGAGCGAGAAGTTTTTGGATAATCTCAACTACTGCATGACGACTGATTCGCTGAACGACAAGAAGAGAATCATCCGCTCCATCAAAGTGGAACCCGCAGTACCCTTGTATCTGGCTTATTACACCATCTATCCAACGAAAGGAAACACTCCAGCAGGATGGTCGGAATATCCTGACGTATATGGATTTGACAAGGCCATTTACCAATATCTCATAAAAAATTACCGTTAAATGAAGAGTATTTCTGATAATGAACTGGTTTACATGCTCCGGGAACCTGCCACCAGAAGGGAAGGGTTCTCGGCCATGGTGCAGCAATACAGTGAGCAACTGTATTGGAAGGTTCGCCATATCGTACTCACTCATGAAGACACCAATGATGTTTTGCAGAATGTTTTTCTAAAAGCCTGGAAAAATTTGGAAACTTTCCAGGGCAAATCTTCCCTCAGCACCTGGCTTTACAGGATTGCGGTCAATGAATCGCTCGACTTTCTCAGAAAAAGAAAGCAGGAGGGAATGGCCAGCGAGATAGAAAATGCTGGAGTAGCCAACCAGCTATTGGCAGACAACTATTTTGATGGCGATGAAACACAGGCCCAACTGCAGGAAGCCGTCTCTAAACTGCCCGAAGTTCAGCGCACCGTTTTCACGATGAAATACTTCGAAGATATGAAATACTCAGAAATCAGTAAGATACTGAACACCAGTGAAGGAGCTCTGAAAGCATCGTATCATCTGGCCGTGAAAAAAATCACGGAATATTTTGAGAATAAAGATTAAACTTTTTCTAATCTGTTACGTCAGATATAATAAAAAGAGAAGATGTATGAAGAAAGAAGAAAAAATATTGATAGATAAGTTTGGTAAAGCCAATCATTTTTCTGTTCCGGAAGGTTATTTTGAATCCTTTACGGATCAGATGATGGACTTGTTGCCAGAATCGGAAGCCCGCGTCATAGAGATGCGCCCTGCCACATGGTGGAACCGTCTGCCATTCATGAAGGTGGCTGCAGCCGTAGGAGCCTTACTGATTATTGGAGCCGGCAGCCTTTGGGTGGGCAATCATACTCATACCGACAAGGTGAACACAGCTGTTACCAGCCCGATGCATCATACAACCTCAGGCTCTGAATATGGTACTTTCGACCAGATGGCTGATTATACCATGATGGACAATCAGACGATTTATGCTTCGCTGGTGGGAGAAAACTTTTAATAGCAGTAAAGAACAATGATGAAGAAAAATATTTTAAAATGCAGTATGGGACAGATCTTGAGAACAACCATGCTCATGATTCTGATGTTGTGCACTTTTGGTGTGGCTAACGGTCAGCACAGAAAGCGCCCTCCATTCAATCCTGCAAAATTTGAGGCAGATCTGGAGCAGTTCATCACAGTCAACGCTTGTCTGTCCCCATCCCAGGCTGCTTCATTCTTTCCGGTTTACCGCCAGATGATGAAGAAGCAAAGAGCACTTTTTGATGAAATGCGCCGACTCCGCATGACCAATCCGAAAGACAATGAAGCTTGTGAAGAGGCTATCAGAAAACAGGATGAACTGGATATTCAAATCAAACAGTTGCAGCAGGAATATCATGGAAGATTTCTCATGATGCTACCTGCCAACAAGGTATTATCCATCATCAAAGCCGAAGAAAAATTCCACAGACAGATTTTCAGAAAGATGAAATAGTTCTTCTGTCATCGAGAATTGTTTTCTTACAAGAAGGAATCCCTTTTTCCAGCAAGATAAAACTGCAAAAAGAATAGATAAACCCCACAAATTGAATCGCAAAAGTATTTATATGGAATATTTTTGCGATTTTTTTTTGTTCTTTCCAGTAAATATTGTAATTTTGCAGTTCAGAAACAATTTACATAATAAGATAATGTATAGAACGAATACTTGTGGAGAGCTCAGACTCTCTGATGCAGGCAAGGAAGTAACACTTGCCGGTTGGGTTCAGCGCTCTCGTAAGATGGGCGGTATGACCTTCGTTGACGTGCGAGACCGATACGGAATAACACAGATCGTTTTCAACGAAGCTGATGACATGAACTTATGTGAGGCGGCCAACAAACTTGGTCGTGAATTCTGTATCCAGGTAAAGGGTATCGTAAGCGAACGTCAGAGCAAAAATCCAAAGATGGATACTGGTGACATTGAAATCCTTGCCAAGGAACTCAATGTTCTTTCCAAGAGCCAGACTCCTCCTTTTACAATAGAAGACAATACTGATGGCGGTGATGATATTCGTATGAAATACCGCTATCTGGACTTGCGTCGTCCTACAGTGCGTAAGAATCTGGAATTGCGCCACCGCATGACCATCCTCATCCGCAACTTCCTCGACAATTATAATTTCATGGAGGTGGAGACTCCTATCCTTATCGGAAGTACTCCAGAGGGTGCTCGCGACTTCGTGGTTCCTTCACGCATGAACCCTGGTCAATTCTACGCTCTGCCACAGAGTCCTCAGACTTTGAAGCAGCTCTTGATGGTGGCTGGTTTCGACCGCTACTTCCAGATTGCAAAGTGCTTCCGTGATGAAGACTTGCGTGCTGACCGTCAGCCAGAGTTTACTCAGATTGACTGCGAGATGAGTTTTGTTGATCAGGACGACGTCATCAATCTGTTTGAGGAAATGGCTCGCCACCTGTTCAAGGAAATCCGTGGCGTGGAATTGCCAAAGTTGGAACAAATGACTTGGCACGAGGCTATGCGTAGATTTGGTAGTGATAAACCAGACTTGCGTTTCGGAATGGAATTCGTTGAACTGAAGGACGCTTTTGCTGGCAAGGGTGAATTCTCTGTCTTTGACGAGGCTAAATATATCGGTGGTATTTGTGTTCCAGGTTGTGCAGACTATAGTCGCAAGCAACTCAATGAACTCACAGACTTTGTTAAGCGACCACAGGTTGGCGCCAAGGGTCTCGTCTTCATCAAGTACAATGCTGACGGTACTGTGAAGAGCAGCATCGACAAGTTCTACTCTCCAGAAGTATTGGCTGAGATCAAGGAAGTGATGGGCGCTAAAGACGGCGACCTGGTTCTTATCCTCAGCGGCGACAATGCAAACAAGACTCGTGTTCAGCTCTGCTCTCTCCGTTTGGAAATGGGCGACCGCTTGGGCTTGCGCGACAAGAACGTGTTCAAGTGTCTCTGGATTATTGACTTCCCATTGTTTGAGTGGAGCGATGAAGAGCAGCGCCTGATGGCTACTCACCATCCGTTCACTATGCCAAATCCTGATGATATTCCTCTCCTGGATGAGCATCCTGAGCAGGTACGTGCCAAGGCTTACGACTTCGTTTGTAATGGAATTGAAGTGGGTGGAGGTTCCCTCCGTATCCACGACACTGCTCTTCAGGAGAAGATGTTTGAGGTTCTCGGCTTCACACCAGAGCGTGCAGAGGCTCAGTTTGGCTTCCTGATGAACGCATTCAAATATGGAGCACCACCTCATGCAGGACTTGCTTTCGGTCTCGACCGTTTCGTAAGCATCATGGCTGGTCTCGACAGTATCCGTGACTGCATTGCATTCCCTAAGAACAACTCGGGTCGTGACGTGATGCTGGACGCTCCTTCTGAGCTGGATCCAAAGCAGTTGGACGAGTTGGAAATTAAATTAGACTTAAAGGCATAAATGCTTCAAAAATAACACATTAAGAGTTTCATTTCTTGATTTACATCAAAAAATGAAACTCTTTTTTGCATTTAAAGGCACATTCTTTCAAAAAAACACTAAAAAATCAATAAAAAGTCGTATATTTGCCAACGAAAACAATGAGTTTTTTATAAAAGGAAATTAAAAAACTAAGAAAAGCCTTAATAGGTATCAAATTTCCTAATATAACTATTATTTACAATAAAACATGGTAGAAAAGAAAGCAACAACAAAAACAGCAGCAGCTAAGAAAACCGCTACTGCTACAAAGAAGGCTCCAGTAGCTAAGAAAACTACTGCAACCAAGAAAACAACAGCAGAAAAGAAGGAAACAATCTTCTTGAATGCAGAGAACGCTGGTTTCAGAGCTGGTGATGTTTACCAGGCTTTGGCAGCAGCAGATCACGCTCTTTCCCTTACAGAAGTTGCAGAGATGGCAAAGATTTCAACTGAAGATGCAATTCTTGGAATTGGTTGGCTTCTCAAAGAGGGTAAGATTAAAGACGAGGACAACAAGGTTGCTCTCGCATAAATAAAATGATTCCAAGTTGCCGCGACATTTTTAAATGCCGCGGTTTCTTTTACTGTCTCTTATACACATCTCCGAGCCCACGAGACTAAGGCGAAT
>CAMBBY010000165.1 GCA_945863825.1 uncultured Prevotella sp.
TACACAAGGAGTATCGTCGGCAGCGTCAGATGTGTATAAGAGACAGGCGGTAAGCATTTACTACACCGATGTCAATGGCTCTCCGGTAAGTGTTTGCCGTGTCATATTTCTCAAAGAAATCTATCAGATGTCTGGTGGATTTGAAATACGAAAGAAGATTCTTCTCGGATATGTTGTGATTGTAGGAATTGATATTATCTGTACGATAATAATAGACTACATCATTGATGCAGACCTTGTGATTTCCATTTTTTTCGCTTTCAACTTTATGATTTCCAACTTCTCTTGTCTGTGGGCTTGCGTTGTTTGCAGTCCTCTTGTCCTGAATGGAATGATAGAGAAATTGGGCATTCCAGAAGAGATCTTCAGCATAGTTGATTCCTTCTTCAAAGAAGATTTCATGTTCCATGATCATCTGTCGTCTGTAGAGTCTTCCCCATAACCGGTTTGTGATGATGTTCTGGCAGATGAGCATTTTGAGGAACACCTCTCCATTTTCAGTAAAGGGTCTTTGAGGTTCTGAGGCCTTTCCGCTGTTCCATTCACAGTAGCTTCCGTCTATCAGGTCAGCCTGTCCTTGCGTATTTTCCGTCAGACCTGTCTGTCCCTTTGTATTTTCTATCAGTTTTTCCACTGCATTTTCAGGCAGGAAGTCGTCACTATCTACAAACATGATGTAGTCGCCGTGTGCAGCCATGAGTGCGTTTTGTCTTGCCGCTCCCACGCCCCTATTTTTCTCATGATGGATGATGCGTATCTGCGAAGCCCTTTCTGGATATTCTTGGATGAGAGATTCCAGAATGGAGATACTGCGGTCGGGCGTACAGTCGTCCACAAATATGTATTCGATTTGTGCATACGACTGCCCGAACAATGAGCGGGCACATTGTTCGATATATTTTTCTACTCCATAGACAGGAGTCAGGATACTGACCGTTAGCATACGCTTTTCTTCTTTTTGAATATTGATATTATCTTCTTTTTTTCCTGATTCACTTCTACTTTCTATCTTGTAAGATAGTCGAAAATCAGTGTACTGTTGTAGAAGAATAGGAAGATGGCTAAGATTGCCAATGCCGGGCGCAAGAACTTGGTATATTTTTCCTTGCCTTGCTTGAGAATATATCCGATGGCAATAGGGATGATGAAAGCCCAGTGGGCTGCCATGATGTAAACTTCATTCAGTCCGAATCCCATTACCAGATGGATGAAAGCATCGCAGAGCACCCAAGAACCAGTGAGCCACAGGAAAGGGGAACGTCTGCCCAACCATAGACCCGTAATCAGTAGGGCTACGATTGCCAGTTCTATTATATAAGGTATAGGAGTCTGGTATTTAACGAATATCGGTCTATGACTATGAATATCCTCCAGCAGATGTTCCTTGTGCAGCATCAGCGATTCGCCGAATACATTTTCTATCAGTGATTCAGAGCGGGAAACCGACATGTCTGCCCATTTCAGCATGCCTTTCTGCTGAATGTTCTTGCCGGCAATTTCCTTATCATGAGCCTCTTTCTGTGCCATTTTTGCTCTGAAAGTACTGTCCTTGGCAGCCTTTTTCTGTACCAGGCGCAAACCTTCCTGACGGTTGGGAATAATGAAGGCGCGGTTCTGATAAATTCCTGCAGCTCCTATCAGCAGTGTAGGCAGGATCATTCCTAACGCCAGATATTTCGGACGGAAGAGTTTCTTGCCGTTGGTGAAAAGGGCGGCAAGGAAGGTCTTGGCTCCATTGCTGAGTGTGATTCCTGCCGTAAAGAAGAATAGAAGGGCGCATTGCCACCAGGGCATTCCTCGGTGCTGCTGTTGCTGGCGACCTGCCAGATAAAGCGTCATCGACAGGAAAAAGAGTGACATTCCGAAGTGATCATCTACGAAAGTAACCAGCAGAACGTAGGCGAAGGAAAAGAGCAGGAATGTGAGCAGATTACTGTCGGCAGCCTTCAGTTGCATGATCTCCCTGAAAATCCTTCGTATGAAAATCGTGGAATAGGTGCCCAGGAAAGTCATCATCACAGCCACGATGGTAGTGGCGAAATTTCTGGAAGTCAGTTCCATCAGCCATTCATTGAGCATCGTCACAGGATAGAGAAAGAAGGGAAGCATCGGATGCCTGTATTCCGTATAATACACTTTCCATTTGGAGAGTGTGAGATAAGTATATGGGTCGAACCCCGATACCTGGAAATTTTTGGTAAAGATGGTCCAGTAACCTACATTTCCATTCTTGCTGAAATCTGCATAGTGGTAGGTTACCATCAGCACGTTGAAGGCAACAATGAGCAGGAAGGCTACGAGCGCAAAGAGCCTTTCTTCTTTCTTAATCTTGAATATATTGTTCATCCTTGAATATTATTGTTTATTCTTGAATATGTTTTTTGTTGAAACGATTTCTTTATCTTGCAAAAGTAATTGTTTTTTTTGAATATTCAAAATGATAGGTTTTATTTTGTGTGATTTTATGTAAAAAACATGTTTTTGTTTTGTGTTCTCTCTGATTTAATGTATCTTTGCGATTGTATTGGTATCAGGCGCACTGTCAAGACTGGTTGTTATGTCATCGCGGATAGTAGTACTTACTTTGCTGATGTAGTAGCATATGGGAACATTTTTCAACCATACAGTTAGAATTTATTTCTGATTGATACCGTGTGTTTTTCTGAATAATATTGATTATATTTTTCAGGATGATATTGAATATATTTCTGAATAATAATATAGAATATGATGAAACATGCTTTTTTGATAATGGCTCACAATAACCTGGAAATTCTGCAGACGTTAGTTTCCATGTTGGATGATGAGCGCAACGATATTTTCCTGCATATTGATCTCAAGTCGAATATGCTCGCAAATCATCCTATGTCCACCTCCAAGGCTCGCCTTTTTGTTTTGGAACATCGGGTGGATGTGCGTTGGGGTAATCTCAGTCAAATTCGAACTGAATATGCTTTGCTTGAAGAGGCTTTGAAGCATGGATCATACGAGTATTATCATATTCTTAGCGGACAGGATTTGCCTATCAAGACGCAGGATGAAATCCACCAGTTCTTCCATGAGCACAGAGGAAAGGAGTTTGTGGGCATCAATCGTGGTGAAGAATTTGAGTGGGATTGCCGCCGCAAGATGATGAGGTGCTGGCTTCTTACTCGCTATACACGCACCAGATGGGGCTGGTTCAATGGAATTACCAGGCGCATCAATAAGTATCTTTCGCTCTGCCTGATGCCTTTTGTTCACCGATCGAAAATGGATTTTGCCAAGGGGGCCAACTGGGTAAGTATCACACAGAAGTGTGCTGAGTATGTGGTCAGCCAGAAGGCGTTTGTACTCAGCCGATTCAATTTCACTTTCTGTCCCGATGAGTTCTTCCTGCAGACCTTAGTATGGAATCATCCGGAATTCCGACAGGCATTGTATTCTGAAACAGATGAATATGAGGGGTGTATGCGACTGATAGACTGGAAACGGGGCAATCCTTATGTCTGGACATCGGCAGATAAAGAAGAACTTCTGCATTCCAATCGCCTTTTCGCCCGCAAGTTTGACTTGAAAGATCGGGAAATTATAAGATGGGTAAAGGAAACTTTCAGTTGAGAGTTTCCTTTACCCATCTTTATTTTCTTTTTGGGGATTCCTCGTCCCTTTTTCCTTTTTCTTCTTATTCTTTCCTTTTTTCTTAGGGCATTCTTGGAGCGATTCTTATTTGCCCCTTTATTTTTCGTTTCCCAGCCTTAACCTATCATATAATTAGCCAGCAGATAGCCGTTGCTTATCCATAGATAGAGTGTGAGGGCGAGGAGCAATCCTCGGAGTCCCCATGTTTGCCAATTCCCAGAACGCCTTTTTCCAGACAGGTATCCATCTTTTTCCACTTCTGTCTGATATCGGGTTCCTGCTTTTTCCACCAGAAAGCCGATAGCGATAGGGAGAGCATACATATAATGGGCTGTCATGATGTAAACCTCATTGATGCCGAATCCCAAACCGATGTGTAGAGCAAAATCGAAGAGGAAGAACATCATCGTGAGCCACAGAAAACGTGACTTCCTGCCAGCAATGAGTCCGAGGATGAACAGAATAACGATGATTCCTTCCACGACGTAGTTGACTGGCGATTTGTATTTTACGATGACTGGTCGGTCACGGAGAACATCGCCCAGCAGATGATCCTGATGCAGCATGATGGCTTCTCCGAAGAAGTTTTCCACCATGGTCTCACTCCTTGAAGTCGAGATGTCTGTCCAACTGCTGAACTCTCCCTTGGCAATCGGTTTGCCCTTGTTCTTGTTCCATATCTGCTTATGGTCTCTTACATATTTGTCGCGTGCTTTCTGTTTCACGATTTTCTTCACGGCAATAGCCACGGCAGCTGAATCTTTTACCTGGGCAGTATCCTTGTATTGCTGCATGAGCTTTTCTCGGGCTTCCTTGTCTTTCTTCATCTTGATTTCCTTGCGTGCCATTTCCTTAGGCCATACGAAGGTGCGGTATTCCCAGCGTGCAAATCCCCAAATGACAGCCGAAGGCAGAAGGACTCCTAAGAGGAAGTATTTGATGCGGAAGAAGTGCTTGCCATTGGTAAAGAGGGCGGCGAGGTATGTCTTCAGTCCGTTGTTGAGCGAAACTCCTGCCGTAAAGAGGAAGAGGAGAACCGTTTGCCAAATGGTGAGCTTTCTTCCCTTTTTGATGCAGACACCCGTGATGTAGAGCGTGGTGAGCAATATCATCATCGACATGATGAAATGGTCGGGCACCATCGCCGACACCATGACGTATGCAAACGAGAAGTAGAATGCTG
>CAMBBY010000166.1 GCA_945863825.1 uncultured Prevotella sp.
CGCCTTAGTCTCGTGGGCTCGGAGATGTGTATAAGAGACAGTCCTTATACTCCTCGAAAGACTTCGGACTCTGGAAAGCATTCCTACGCATCCCCTGATATGCCGTCTGCGCATCAAAGCCACGAATGCCCTTGACATAAGCATCCGCCAGAGCAACACCGGCATGGTCGCCAATCATCGCTGCCGTATAACTGTTCCAACAAGGGAAAATTGGCATCCATCCACCCTCCTTGTACATATTGACCAGCGACTGCATCATGTCACCCGACAAAGTTGGCGTGATGATATTATAGAGAGGAAGTTCGGCACGATAGATATCCCACATAGAGAAATCTCCGTATGCTTTTGGAAGTGAAGAATGAAGAGTGACGAGTGAAGGATTCTCTTGCTTCGTCTCTCCATGAGCAAATGGTGGTAGTCGCCATTCACATCACTCATCTGACGAGGCAGGAACGAGGCACGGTAGAAGGCTCCATAAAACTGGTTGACCTTAGCCGTATCCTTGCTTTGCACATCTATCGTATGAAAGCGGTCGCACCATGCATCGATGGCTCTTTCCCGCATCTCATCAAAACTACTTGCCAAGTTATCCACTTCCTTCTCTAAATTGGAAAGCGCATTTTCCTTGCCTGTAAACGAACTGGCGGTTCTCAATTCCATCGATTTTTCAGCCTGACCTTTGAAAGTAAGCCAAGCCCCGATGCGGACGCCTTTAGCCTCCAATCCCTTTCCTTCCTTATTCTCCTTGGAGAATACACCGAAATCAACCAGTCCTTCAGGATATTCCAAGATAAAATGCCCACTGAATCCTGCTGCTTCACCCCATCCTTGGTAGATGCGATGCACAGGATTATAACCATAAACTCTATGATTCAGCGTATCGATCTCTATGTATCCTTCCCCCTCGTCACTATTCGGATTGATGACGATATGAACATATTGGTCTTCCTGTGGTGTTACACGCAAGATGGCAGTATGGCTCAAAGCTGTAAGTTCGGTTTTGAGATGTTCTTTCCTCAAGTTAATCGCATAGTAATGGGGGTGAGATATTTCATCTACATGCGAAAAAGGAGTAGCACGTTCCTCTGGCTGCAATCTCAGTTTGCCGCCCAAAGTTGCAACCGTAAAGGAACCGTAATCCTGGGTGCAACCGCCTACTATCCAATGGCTGTTGCGAAAGCCCTGCAACTCAGTATCCTTATAATAATAAGGTGCAATACACTTTTTCTCCGTATCTTGAGTCTGAGGAGTCCAGGAATTCTGTCCGTTAGGCACCAGTACGGCAGGAAGAGTTTGTCCATGTTCCTCACTTCCCTTACCAAACATGCCAGCCGTCTTGGTATTAGCCTGCGCTGTGCCCACCATCGTATTGAGGGCATGGAGCTGGCGTACATGTTCAGCCTTGTCAATTCGGCTTTCCATATACTGCTTGAATTCTTCCCAGGAAAAATAGTTTTTATCATAAAACGGGACATCAGAACCATAGAACACATCTTCCATGCCTTTGATCTGTGCCTCGTTCACCTCATTATACAACAGTCTTACCACAATATTTTTCTCAGGATGAGCCTCATCCGGCACATTCTTCTTATAGAAAATCATCTGTAGGTTGGTAGCCATTGGAACCACTACATCCATGCGATTATAGTCATATCGGTCGCAGGAACTTTCAAACATTCCCGTCTCTTCAGAAACCCTTTCATAACCAGCCCCCAAAAGAGTAAGCAGGCGATAGAGATTGGTATCATGTCCGAAGCGCAAATCAGCAGAAGGCTTACCCGAAGCCAAAGCCCTATCAGCATCCTCTCTGATATGATGCCACAAAGAAACAGCAGAACGCATCGGAATCTGTTCATTATAGAGATCCTCTCCATTACAGATCGTCATACGCTTATTGTTGGCTTCATAGAAAGCACGAAATTCCTCATCAGTAAAGAGGGCATTCAACTGTTCCTCTATATCTTTCGGATAAGACTTGAAATTCAAACCCACATCCTGAATAGAGGAAGTGATGGCCTGCATCTCCCCCATCAACTTCATCGGATCATCAATCTTGGAAATATCCTTGAAAAGCAGATGCATGAATCTGTCTGTAGAAACCTTTGGCGTAACCTTTGTCCGGTTTTCCAATGCTTTTTCTTCCGGAGAAGTATAGGCAATCCATGCCATATCGGCAGAATCGGTCTTTACATCCATCGTTAGTGACGGCTGCAAATGATGCAATTCATCCGTAAAAGCCAACATACTTTTTGCACAACGGTCAACGACACTTGAACGTGCCGTCACACGATTACCTGTAGCAAAAATATGAGGAAAGCGTTGATACATACGATTGGCAATGCCCCGATGCTGAAGAGCGCCTAATTTCGACAGTTTACCACCATTACCCTGAGCATTATCCCATACTCGCCATAAGATTTTCCTTACCTTTTTTCCTAAAGGAGTAAGATTGGACACATCCTCAAAGTGACGGTTCACCCAGGTATAGCGGTCATCATGGGGCATCCAGCGGGAGCCATGACGACCATAATGACTTATATAGAAAGGAGTGTAACCCTCCAGAACCAGATTATCCTCATCCTCATATTTCTCGATGGAAAGAGTTTTACCGGTCTCTACCTCAGTAAAAGGATAAGCGCAGTACACCCCACCCATCTGACGACGGGTCTGAGCTTGTACCAGCAAGAGACACATGACAAAACCGATTACTAATATTACTTTCTTCATTAGGCTTTTATATTTTTCCACAAAGTTACAAAATTAATTCTATTATCAGAACAAATCTGAAACAATTTTCTTCTGGAAAAATCATTTCCTGTCCGGAAGCATTCCTGTGAGGGTCCAATCAATACCTAAAGGATTGTTTTTCATCCAAAGCACCCATGGCAGTTGGTGACAAAGACTAATACACATCGTTGTGCCATCTATATCCGCACGCACGACAACGGTCTTTGCATCCCTTGACACCTGTCGCCAAGTAATATCATTATAGATGAAAGTACCAGTATGAAGCAACTGCTGTAAGGCTTTTCTGGAAATAAACAGGAAGGTACCATCACGCATACCTTCATTCTGCGACTTGTTGCAGACATAGATATTCTTTCCTTTCTGCGGACTATCCCAAGAGAAACCAGTAGCCTCATCCACCAGTCTTTCCGGTATCAGATAGACCGACTGGTTGCATTTCAAATACAGGGTATCACGGTTTCCATTCAGATAAGTTGCCCCAAGCTCCCAATTGCGATACTGACGGTTTAAAACGAAATGAGAAATCCCCTGTGAAGGAATACTTTTCAACAAGTTATCCACATCTTGTTCACAACGTAGAAAACGCTCTTTCTGATTAGGAATCAGCATCTTAGCATCGTTATCAACAATAGAATCAACAGCAGAAAAACCAGGAAGCACAAGTTTTCCACCATTTGTTAATAACTCATGGGTCAAGAATTTCCTATCCCAGGATTTCATCTTTTCATCCCTTACCACTTGCAATTTTTTACCATTCTCCAGATGAATCGTATATTCAGGAATCAGCGGCGAGCCTACCAGATAGAGATTCTGTCCAGCCACGGGATAAAGCCCCATCATATTGAAGACAAGCCAGGAAGACATGGCACCGCTATCATCATTTCCTGGCAAACCGAGCGGAGTATCGTTATAGTTGTCATTCACAATCTGTCTGATACGTGCTACACTCAGATCAGGTCTATCCACCCAATGGTAGAGATAAGGAGTCATAAAACTCGGTTCGTTAGCAACATTATAATGTTTGTTGGCAAAGAATGTATGAAGGCGCTTGATAAAAGCCTCCTTACCGCCGCACAACTCCACCAATCCCGGCACATCATGCGGAATACTGAGACTATATTCAGCCGACAAAGCTTCATAGAAGAAAGTACTCCACCATGGCAGATACCAGGGAGCCACCTTCGTATCAGGGCGATAAGGAATCAGGGGATGGTAAACTTTTGATTTTCCCCAAGGCACAGAGTCGAGCCATCTCCCATCTGCATCACGAGGCATGATGAAGCCACGCATTCCCTGCCATTCATAATCACCGCGCCAAAGATTGCGCCAGTTACCAGAGCGCTTGAGATATTTCTGATACAGGTCTTGATGTCCTAACCCTTTCGCCACCTGAGCGATGCACCAATCATCATAACTGTATTCCACCGTACGGTTGCCAGCTCTGTCGATACCATAAGGGATATAGCCGAGCGTATTGTATTCCTTCAATCCACCACGGCCATGCTTTTCATCAGGCACACTTCCCAAATAACCATCATCATCAGTAGGTGGAACTTCAGCATCCTTGATCATAGCCTTGAGTGCCAATTCATAGTCGATACCTTTCATCCCTTTGGCAAAAGCATCGGCTATCACAATTTCAGCATTGCTTCCTCCCTGGGTTCTTCCATTCCAATTACCACTCCGGGCATCCGGCATATAGCCATCATGCTTATAAATATTCAAAAGCGAATGGATCATATCCCGCTGCTTATCCTCATCTATCAGAGTAAGAAGCGGCATAGACGTACGGTAAGTATCCCAAATGGCATAGTAATCATCATAATAAGGAGTATCAGAGAAATGAGGGTTTTCCCCCGACTTATCCACAGGCATCAGCATCGTATGGTAGATGCCCGTGTAGAACATCCGTTTCTGTTTTTCAGTTCCTGCGATTTCTATCTTCCTCAATTTTCCATTCCAGGTTTCTCGTAGATGCTTCAACTGGGCATCGAAACCACAGGTAGGTATATTCCGCTTGGCTTGGGCGATACCTGTC
>CAMBBY010000167.1 GCA_945863825.1 uncultured Prevotella sp.
ACTGATAAGATATTCGCTGACTTGACTTTTGGAACTCTCACCAATAGTAATACGACATATACTAAGGCAGAGACAATAGAATGGGTAAAAAACAAAGATGGAAACTATCCTACTTTGCCTACCCTTTATCTTTTCGAGAATGGTATAGGTTATAATAACGTATATAATTACAAAGAATTAAATTCTGATGATTATAAAGGCAAGATTACTTTCTGGAGTTCTGCTCCGCACGTGGCTTACGTAGAATCAGCGAAAACAACAGACAATCAACCTGTTGTAGTGGTCACTGGCGTTCCTGGTTCTGCATACATTTACGCTGAGTTGGAAAACAACAACCAGTATGACTGCAACACTGCTGATAAAGACCTCTATGCGTCTTCAAACCGCATACTTGCACGTTATGAGATTCATGTGCCGAATAAAGAGCAGGATTATTCTGTTAAGATTAGTAATGAAAACAAGCCAGAAGGCACTCCATTCAGCGTAGGTGAAGTCCTCAGTACTAAAGATCAGAACAAAGCTGTCACGCTGACGCTCGGAGGATGGAAATATAATAGTGGAGAATATTTCAAAAAAACTGACGGCTACACCAAGAAAGAGCAATGGCAGGGTATGCCGCTGAAAAAGACTAAAAATGATACTAATGGTTATAGTTCCGAATATGATACAAGTTCAGGCGCAGCTACTACCGATGGTGATACATACTCAGCTCTCAGTTCCTACACTGGTGGTACCCATGCCGCATCGAGTGAGCAAATGAATGGCGAAGCAAACACAGGGTTGTTCTCAACAACTGTAATAAACAACAGCACAGCCTGGACGCTTCCTTGCCGTGGATCGTATGCCAAGATAGAGCCTACAGAGGCTGGCATCATCAGCGTCTATGTCTTGCAAGAAGGTTGTATGGAGCGCAATCTGACAGGCGTAAAGAAAACTTTTTTCAATGGATATCCAGAAATCGCTCCAAACGAGCCATACGACATCTCTATCAAGAAGGTGTATGTGGCTGATGAGGCAGGACAGGTAATCGAAGATGTCGTCACTGACACTAAGTCGAAGATTGTCTCTCAGGTCTGGAAAGATGACGGACGCGCCCGCGCAGAGTATTCTTACTATGTAGAAAATACTGCTTATAGCCAACTGCTCCATGAACGGTTCAAGAAGAATATTGTAAATGTAAGTGGAGATAATTATGCTGTAACTCTGCTCGACAAATGGAACAGCCCCGGCATGACGCAGAACATAATCAAGTTTGGCAAGGGCTTTGGCATCGTGGACAAGGGTATTGTGCGCTATACATTCAATGTTCTCCCGGGCAAGACCTACTACATCTTCTCCAACGACGCGAAGATGGGTATCGCCGGCTTTAACTTCACAAAGAATAAGCAGTTGAATTTCAATTCAGAACACGAAATCAAAGCAAACGCTCCGTTGGCAGCTGATTTGACACGAACAGAACCTGTTACGCTCGACGATACACAAGACTATTCCGCGCATACAGAAAAGAATGCGAATGTCACACTAAATCGCAAGTTCTATAAGAATCGTTGGAATGCCATCTGTCTGCCTTATTCCATCAATAGGAGACAGATAGAGAAGGTCTTCGGCGACGGAACCATGGTGGTGCT
Source organism: uncultured Prevotella sp. (assembly GCA_945863825.1). Classification (GTDB taxonomy): domain Bacteria; phylum Bacteroidota; class Bacteroidia; order Bacteroidales; family Bacteroidaceae; genus Prevotella. The sequence goes on from CAMBBY010000167.1 coordinate 1,629, forward strand.
GATGAAAAACATCGACACTTCCACCAAGAAAGTGATGTTTATCGAGCATGCCAATCAGGACATCATCGCCGGTTATCCTTATCTCATCTTCCCTACCGATAAGGCAGATACTAATAAGGACGACTATTCAGTCATCGATAGCATAACAACCCGCGCCACATTCGGTGAGGCTAACAGTCCGCTTTTTAGTGTAGGAACTGATGGCAATACATATCTTGCAGAGCAAATGCAGAGTGATGCACTCGTCTTTAAGGGTACATTCAAAAATGCTAAGCTTAAGGAAGGATCTTACGTAGTGACGAATAAGGGTGTTCTCTCACGTATTCCTAAAGATGAAATGAATATAAAACCTTACCGTTCTTACATCTATTTTAATAGGGTAAATACTGGTGCAAAGGCGATTTCGCTACAAGATATGAATGTAAACGGTTTTGAGAATGATGAAGACCATACTACAGGCATTGAAAATCTGCTCTTTGAGAGTGGTATCCTTACTCATTCTGCTGATGTCTATTCCATAGATGGACAGTTGGTTCGTAGTAAAGCTCTTAATTTTAACGGACTGCCTAAAGGCGTTTATATAGTTAATGGTAAGAAATATGTAAAGAAATAATTGTCACAAAGATGAAAAAAGATTATATTATTCCGACAATCTTCTTAATAAAATATGAAGAAGAGTCAGAACTACTCGTTAGACTCAGTAAGGCTGCCAGCGTGCATGCAGCTTCTGATGTTGATAACAATGCGATGAGTGGTTCTACAGGTTTAGGTACTGATAACACAGGAAGCGTACAAGAGGGTGATTATGCCAAAAAGACTGATTGGTTCTTTGATGACAATGCTTTCTCTGACTCCTGGTAGGATTCAGACTTGAATGAAAACAGAAAACCTGTCTTGCATCTCAGCACATTCGTAGCGCGAAAGAGCCACGCCGCGAATGTGCTGAGTAGCAAGACAGGTTTTTTTTGAACTGTACGGTTGAAAAAACATCAATGGATAAAAAAAACATCAAAGGATGGGGCTCTGGCTTTTATAAGAATCTCAGTCAGGACTTGAAGAACGAGATGCCAGGGGTAAAAGGTTTCTCGCCTATAAACTTGCGCTATATGAGTAAGTTTTTCAAACTCTATGCTCCTCTATATAGAAATATTCCGCAGACTGCGGAACTTTTCTCTGATTCGTTGTCAGACTCAAATGTTCCGCAAGTTGCGGAACAATCTAAAAAACGTCAACAGCCTGTTGATGATTTCAAGATGTTGTTCTCCATTCCTTGGGACCATCATCGCCGTATCATTGACAAATGTAACAGCCTTACTTTTTAAAGTGGGCTCAGTTTATTATCAGTTCTAAGGGATAGTTGAAAGGATGAAATAGAAAGTGAACTACAAGGCGTTCTATAGCCAAATCGAAGGAAAATTGCTCGATTTGGCTAAAGTATAACCTATTCTATAGCCAAATCGAGTTAAAATTCATCGATTTGGCTAAAGAATCCTTGTTTTTCTCGGATAATTATCTTATATTTGCACCATCATTAAAGTTAGATAAAAAAGGTATGGAGCAAATTATCGGACGAAAGAAAGAAATCGAGCTGTTGACAGAATATTATCATTCTGGCAAAGCTGAGTTTGTGGCTGTATATGGCAGGCATCGTATCGGCAAGACTTATCTTGTGAGAAATCTCTTCCGTGATAAGTTTGCCTTTGATATGTCTGGGTCTATAGAGGCACCAGCTGAGGCACAGCTCTCTAATTTCGGGTTTGCGCTGAGGGAATATGGAGATTCCAAACAGCCTATTCCTACGAATTGGACAGAGGCTTTTGAGGCATTAAAACAGTTGTTAAAGGCAAAAATGAAAGGAGAACGACTCGTTGTTTTTATCGATGAACTACCATGCTTGGATACGCCGAAATCTGGTTTCCAACAGGCTTTTGAGCACTTTTGGAACGGATGGGCAGCTTACCAAAGTGAAATCATGCTTATCGTTTGTGGCAGTGCCACATCGTGGATGATAGCTAATCTGATAGATAGTCATGGTGGGCTTCATAATAGGATAACGCACGAGATGTATCTTGCTCCTTTTACTCTTCGTGAGACGGAACTGCTGCTGCAAGCTTATGGATTCTCATGGACTCGCATTTCTATCCTTCAGATATATAGCATCCTTGGTGGGGTGCCTTATTATCTCAGTTTGTTGGATAAAAAGCAAGGTGTGGAAGGGAATGTCGACAGATTGTTTTTCTCATCCCACGCTGAACTGAAGCGAGAATATGGAAGACTATATTCGTCCTTGTTTAGAAATTCTGAGGCCTATATGCGTGTCATAGAGGTACTTGCCTCATGCAGACAAGGTATGACCCGAAAGGAAATCATGGAGAAATTGAAGCTGAAATCGGGTGGAACTTTGACAAAGGTTCTTAGTGAATTGATAAATTGCGATTTCGTAAGAGGGTATAATACCAGGGATAAGAAGATAAAGCAGAAAGATCAAATCTTTCAGCTTACCGACCTCTATACATTATTTTATATGACGTTTTGCCATCCTGGTACGACGGACACGGGATATTGGACTCACTTGATGGGAAAACCTCGTCAAAATACTTGGTATGGCTTGGCTTTTGAGCGAGTTTGTATGTTGCATATTCCTCAAATCAAGCATTTCTTGGGGATAGACCAAATCCATACCGAGTATTATTCTTGGCGAAGTAAGGTTTCAAAGCCAGCTGCGCAAATCGACTTACTGATAGAACGTGCCGATAATCTCGTGAATCTATGCGAAATCAAGTATTCGCAGATGCCTTACACGATCACTAAGGAGGAGGATATGCGCATTCGTAATCGTATGGCTGATTTCGTGGCAGAAACAGGGATAAAAAGTGGTATTATCACAACGATGATTACTACTTTTGGCGTGCGCCTTACACAGTATGCAGCCTTGGCTCAAGTACAAATTACAATGGACGACCTGTTCGGATAAAGTCGTATAAACAAATGAGGGTGCGTCACAGACTTATGACACACCCTCTCGATAGACAACCCTTGTATCTGCACAAGATACAAGAATAATACATGAAAAATGAGCCCACTTTAAAAAGGGGCATATTTTGAATCCAGCATGACCAGTGTGGTCATTCTGAGTGAAACATAGCAATCGGCTCC
>CAMBBY010000168.1 GCA_945863825.1 uncultured Prevotella sp.
TATGTGTTTGTTGCCTTTACCGTTTGCGATATGGACAATAAAGCCCAAACCGCCATTAAAAACGTAAAAAATCTTTTCATCTTTTTCTTATGTTAAGTTATTATTTATATGTTGTTCTAAGCTTCTATGAGCAGGTAGATGACCTTAATACTATTCTGTTAGGAATCATCACTTCTTTTAAGAACTTATACGTCATTTTTAACTTTGTCTAATTTTTTTAAGATGAACATGCTTTTAGCAATATCCATTACTTAGTCAGAAACTTTTATTATACTTACTTTATTGCGGCAAAATTAGAAAAAATATCTAAAACCTGTTCACTTTCACCCCATTTTTCTACACTTATTGCAATACAATCGATTGCACAATCGGCATTTTTTAGCCAATTCCCTTTGTCATTTCGAATAAAATGATTAGCTTTGCAAAAGCAAATAGGCTGATAAGGTATTATCACCAGAAACTTAAAAGAACAAACCATGGCAGAATTGAAATTAACAAAAGTAGTTGTATAGCCATTAAGGATTATGACCCTGAAACTAAGCTATTTACGCTTGATATTCCTAACAAAGAGGCTCAGAAAGCGTTGACGTGGTAAGAATAAGACTTCTTTCCATGCAAATTGCATAAAAATAGAATAAAATCGGCGCATTTTCCCTCAAAATATGGGAAATGCGCCGTTTTTATGCTATTAGCACTATGCTTTAAATTCAATATGGTCTTGCGAAGGATAGCGAAAAGAAGATCTTTATTTGGAAGAGGCAAATTTTACATTTGTAAATTTGGCGACTCTACCTGGCCGATAATTATCACAAACGGGAATTTTATCGAAATCTGGGAACTTCTTACAAAACTCCTCATAAGTCCAATAACCGACTTTAACTTGTTTCTTTTCCATCATTTATCGCTTTAATTTGTTCAACATGTTGCATGATTTAAATATCACGCTGCAAAGTTAGAAAAAAGAATTGAAAACCGCAAGCTTTTATTTGATTATTTTAATCACAGCTGCTCCATATACTGCGCACACATTTCGGCACAGCGCTCTCCATCCACGCCTGCGGAAACGATGCCTCCAGCATAGCCGGCTCCTTCACCACAAGGGAAGAGACCCTGGATGCGGACATGCTGCAAGGTTTCACGGTCGCGAACGATGCGGACCGGGGAAGAGGTGCGAGTCTCCGTCGCTATCAGTATCGCCTCATTGGTCAGGAAACCATGCGCATTCTTGCCGAATGTCTTGAATCCTTCCTGCAGACGCTTGCTCACAAATGACGGCATCCAGAAATGAAGCGGACTGGATACCAGACCCGGCGCATAACTGCTCTTAGGCAGGTCGTAACTCAAACGGTTGTTCACGAAGTCGGTCATGCGCTGAGATGGCGCCGTCTGCTTCATGTTGCCCTGCTGCCAGCACTGTTTCTCCAATATCTCCTGGAAATACATCATTTGGAGGGAAGAGTGAGGAGTGAAGAGTGAAGAATCCTCCTGTCTGCGAAGTTCGATTTCCTCCAACACAGCCTGATGATCCTTCACAAATGGCGCTACATCTTCAGGATGCGTCTCCACCACCATGCCCGAATTGCTCCATGCCGTACCACGGTTGCTCGGACTCATACCGTTGACCACAAGCTGTTCTGGACCCGTAGCTGCAGGAATCACAAAACCGCCCGGACACATACAGAAACTATATACGCCCCTGCCATCCACCTGAGTTACAAAACTGTATTCGGCTGCAGGCAGATACTTGCCACGACCGTTCTTGTTGTGATACTGTATCTGGTCGATGATCTGGGAAGGATGCTCCAGACGGACACCCACCGCAATGCCCTTCGCCTCAATCTCTATCTTGGAAGAAGCGAGATAACGATACACGTCACGGGCACTATGACCGGTAGCCAAGATCACAGGTCCACGGTAGTTTTCCTCCGCACCCGTCTGCAGGTTGACAGCCTCCACACCTATCACCTTGTCGCCCTCCAAGACGAAGCGGGTCATCTTGGTCTGGAAATGCACCTCACCGCCACACTGGAGAATGGTATTGCGCATATTCTCGATGACACGTGGCAACTTGTCGGTACCGATATGCGGATGGGCATCAGCTAAGATATTTGTATTGGCTCCATGCTGACAGAACACATTCAGTATCTTATCCACACTACCACGTTTCTTGCTGCGGGTATAAAGTTTGCCGTCACTATAGGCACCTGCACCACCCTCACCAAAACAGTAGTTGCTCTCACCATCCACCTTCTGGGTCTTGGTGATATTACTGAGGTCTTTCTTGCGCTCACGCACATCCTTGCCACGCTCCAAAACCACCGGTCTGTAACCCAATTCGATGAGTTTGAGGGAAGCAAAGAGACCGCCAGGTCCCTCTCCCACCACGATGACACAAGGCTTACTGCTCACGTCGGGATATTCCGTATGGACATACTGGTCGTCCTGCGGAAACTCATTGATATAGGCACGCACCTTGAGATTGACAAAGATGGTGCGCTGGCGGGCATCGATGCTTCTCTTGAGCACCCTCACCTGGTTGAGTGTTCTCACATCCAACCCCTTTTCCTTGGCGAGATAGCGCTTGATGCCTTCCTCGCTCGCTGCCTGTTCTGGCAGAATTCTGATTTGATATTCCTCGATCATATTATTAGGATTTTCCTTTTTTTGATTACACCTCCATGGTTGCCATGACTTCCAATGTATCCAAATTGTACATGGTGAACTTGCCGTCCTCTAAGGTGGCGATGGTAGGAGGATTGCCGCCCTTAGGGAAGGTGATGCTGCCCGTATTGCAGATGGCACGGTCGGAATGCGACAGTTCCCAGAGATGAGAATGACCGTAGATGATGGCATCATAAGGTCCCTTAGGCATGTTCTCCTTCTTATATATATGTCCGTGGGTCAGCAGGTATCGCTTGCCGTCATCCACGAGCAGGGCGTAGGTTTCCATGATAGGGAAATCGAGCAGCATCTGATCTACTTCTGCATCACAGTTGCCACGTACAGCGATTATATGGTCTGCCAGACCATTGAGGCGCTCCACGATGCCCTTAGGGTCGATGCCCTCAGGAATGCGGTTGCGGGGACCATAGTTGATGATGTCGCCCATGATGCACATCATATCACACTTCTGAGCCTCATAGAAGTCGAGTGCCCGTTCTAATGCTGGCAAACAGCCATGTATATCCGAAAATAAGAGGTATTTCATATTTCTTCTTTCCTTTTGATTTCTATTATTTTGATGCGATTCTGTCACTGTTGATCCATTGTGACGGATAACGTGATGCAAAATTAGGAAAAAAACGACAAACAGCCAAGATTTCAAGCCAAGAAGTCTGTTAACAATACAAAAAACCGTTGGGCATCATGAGGCAACTCATGAGCGCAACGGCTTTTATTTTATCATCTTTATCCGAAGTTATCATACATGATGCTCTCAGGATCTACTCCCAGAGAATCCAGATAATCGGTTACGGTCTTGATCAGCATTGGAGGTCCGCAGAGATAGTACTCGCAATCCTCTGGTGCCTCGTGATCCTTCAAGTAGGTATCACGGATGCAGTTAACAGCAAAGCCCTCGTAGTACTTCACGCCCTGAGCATCTGCCACTGGGTCCTTGCGGTCCAATGAAAGATGGAAGTGGAAGTTAGGGAATTCCTTCTCAAGCTCCCAGAAGTCCTCCAGGAAGAAGGCCTCACCCAACGCACGAGCACCATAGAAGAAGTGCAACTCACGGTCGGTAGTATGCAATGTCTTGGTCATGTGCATAATCTGCGCACGCAATGGAGCCATACCGGCACCACCACCAATCCAAATCATCTCCTTGCCTGAAGTGAAGTTAGGATGGAAGTCACCGTAAGGACCACTCATCATTACCTTGTCGCCTGGCTTCAATGAGAAGATGTAAGAAGAAGCGATACCTGTTGGTACGTTCTGGAATCCTACCTGCGGACGTGGCAAGAATGGAGTTGTGGCGATACGCACGGTCAGGGTGATGATGTCACCCTCGTCAGGATAGTTCGCCATAGAGTAAGCACGAATGGTAGGCTCTGGATTGTGAGCCTTGAGAGAGAAGATGTTGAACTTCTTCCATGCTCCGATGTACTCCTCGCCAATGAGATCCTTGTCGAAGTCCTTGTCATAATCGATGCAGTCGTATGCAGGAATCTTGATCTGAGCGTAAGAACCCGGAACGAAGTCCATGTGCTCGCCTGGAGGCAAAGCCACCTTGAACTCCTTGATGAAGCTGGAAACGTTCTTGTTGGAAATCACTTCGCACTCCCACTCTTTCACGCCCATCACACTCTCAGGCACCTTGATCTTCAGGTCGCCCTTCACCTTGCACTGGCATCCCAGGCGCCAGTGGTCCTTAATCTGCTTGCGGGTGAAGTGAGGCTTCTCTGAATCGAGAATCTCGCCGCCGCCCTCGAGCACCTGAACCTTACACTGGCCACAACTTGCCTTACCGCCGCAGGCAGAAGGCAGGAAGATGCCGTTCTCATTCAGCGTAGTCATCAAACTGCTGCCCTGAGGCACGTTGATGGTCTTGTCGCCATTGATTTCGATATTTACATTTCCGCTTGGGCTCAGATACTTTTTAGCCACGAGCAGGATGATAACCAGCAGGAGAATCACTACAAGGAAAACTCCGATACTAGCCAATATAAATGATGTATTACCCATATTTTTAATATTAAAAGTGAAGAGTGAAGAACGAAGAGTGAAGAATTCTATAGTCTTACAACTACAGCTTCACC
>CAMBBY010000169.1 GCA_945863825.1 uncultured Prevotella sp.
GATGTAGATACTGCGCAGCGTGCCATCCGTGCGATTGAGATTGAAACTTACAATCTCGAACATCCAATGCCAGAGCGGGAATTGCCTGCGGTTGATTCTTTGGTGATAGGAGTAAGTATCGACCGTGATGCCCGCCGTGATAAAATCACCCGCCGTCTGAAACAGCGTCTGGAGAATGGGATGGTAGAGGAAATCAAGGGACTCCTCGATCGTGGTATTCCTGCAGAAAACCTGTTGTATTATGGGTTGGAATACAAGTTTATCACAGAATATGTGATAGGAAAAACTTCTTATGAGGAGATGCTGAGAGGATTGGAAATCGCCATTCATCAGTTTGCCAAAAGGCAGATGACCTGGTTCCGTGGTATGGAGCGCAGAGGTTTTACCATTCATTGGATAGATGCACTTCAACCGATGGAGCAGAAGGTAGAGCAGGTTCTTGAACTGATGAAATCTAATCAGTAGCTATTTATATGATTGATAGATATTTGGATAAGTAATAGATGGATTTCTGATCGTATATACATTATTTATTAATATAGAGAATATTATTATAGGAGAATAATCGACGTGGCTGTAAATGAAAATAAATGGGGCTTGCTCTATTGTCCTCGAGGAGGATGGAGGAGCAGTGCGCGCTGGACTAAGATAGAGAAAGTTTTGCGCCAACTTCATGTGGACTATGATTTCGTGCAAAGCGAGAATCAGAAAAGTGTAGAGCGTCTGGTTAAGATGTTTATCAATAATGGCTATAAGACAATCGTTATTGTGGGTGGAGATTCTGCATTGAATGATGCAGTAAACTGTCTGATGCAGGTAGATACTTCCGTAAGAAACCAGATTGCGCTGGGTATTATTCCTAATGGACTGATGAATGACTTTGCTCATTTCTGGGGATTTGATGATAGTGATTATGAACAGACTATCAAATGGCTCCAGCAGCGTCGTGTGCGCAAGATTGATTTAGGTTGTATCCGTTATCAGAACAAGAAGGGGGAAAACTGTCACCGCTATTTTCTCAATTGCGTGAATGTCGGTCTGATAGCTGCTATCATGAATCTGCGTCGCAAGACTCATCATGTATTTGGTTCCCGCACCCTGTCGTTCCTCTTCTCATTCGTGCTGATGATTTTCCAGCGATTAGACTATAAGATGCATATCTGCATCAATTCAGATGTCATTAAGCGTAGGGTGATGACCATGTGTGTAGGAAATGCATCGGGATATGGACAGACTCCTAATGCGGTGCCTTATAATGGTCTGCTGGATGTCTCTGTTGTTCATCATCCAGGTATGACCCAGCTCTTTGAAGGCTTTTATCTTTTCGTTAAAGGTAAATTCCTCAATCATAAAAGTGTGCATCCCTATCGCACGAGAGAGGTGGTGGTAGAGGATTCTTCTCATGCGATGATTGGTGTAGATGGTCGATTGATGAAGACGCCAGTTGGGCCTTACCGCATCACGGTGGAGCAGGAAGTAATCAACTTCCTGATACCGCAGTAGTCAGATTGATCTTATTTCAAGAATAATATGTTTTTAAGAATAATAAGGTGTATCGGAATACAAGTTCCGGTGCACCTTTTTTCGATTGTGCGATTGTTGTAAAGAGACTACACAAAACTGTGTGTATTCATCAAAGCGACTTAAAATCGGGGAATATTTGCCCTTTAAAAGCTTATAAAACATTAAATATAGCGATTTTCTTAAATTCTTTGCTAAAAAACTTTGTCGTTTCACTTTTTTTCCTTACCTTTGGATGCAATAAAGTCAACAAAAATATTAAAAACCTTAATATAGATCTATGAGTTATCTAAAATTCGAAAAGGCCCTGATGACCAACCTACAGGAGTCATTGCCGAAGGAGTTGCTTAGAACCAACCGCTCGGGTGCTTATTCGTGCTCTACGATTGTTGACTGTAATACTCGAAAGTATCACGGTTTGCTGGTTGTCCCTATTCCAGAACTGGATGGCGACAATCATGTATTGCTGAGTTCTCTCGATCCTACAGTCATTCAGCATGGCGCTGAATTCAATCTCGGATTGCACAAGTATCAAGGCAACAACTTTAGCCCGATGGGTCATAAATACATTCGTGAGTTTGATTGCGATAAGGTGCCAACAACGCTTTACCGTGTAGGTGGTGTCATTTTAAAGAAAGAGGTCGTTTTTCAGCATTATGAAGATCGCATCTTGATCAGATACACCATGGTGGATTGTCATTCTGCTACAATCTTGCGTTTCCGTCCATTCTTGGCATTCAGAAGCGTGCGTCAGTTTACCCATGAGAATGGAACAGCATCCCGTGAGTATTCAGCAGTGGATAATGGTATCAAGACTTGTATGTATGCAGGTTATCCAGACCTTTATATGCAGTTCTCCAAGAAGAATGAGTTTGTTTTTGCCCCAGACTGGTATCGTGGTGTGGAGTATCCTAAGGAGCAGGAGCGTGGCTATGCTTCCAATGAGGACCTTTATGTACCTGGTTATTTTGAGATGCCAATCAAGAAAGGAGAGAGCATAGTCTTTGCTGCATCTACATCTGAAATCAAGACCGGTATATTGAAGAAACTTTTTGATAAGGAAGTGGCAGAAAGAGCCCCTCGTGACAATTTCTTCCATTGTCTTGTCAATGCTGCCCATCAGTTCCACCGTCGTGAGAAAAATGATGACCGATACATTCTGGCTGGTTATCCTTGGTTCAAGTGCCGTGCGCGAGATACATTTATTTCTTTGCCGGGTCTTACCCTCTCTATAGAGGAAAATGACTACTTTGAACTGGTGATGAAGACTGCCATGAAGGGATATCAGGAATTCATGGAAGGAAAGGATATCACGGTGCATATTACCGAATTGGAACAGCCGGATGTTCCTCTCTGGGCAATCTGGGCTCTTCAGCAGTATGCTAAGGAAACCAGCAAGGAGGAATGTCTGAAGAAATATGGTAAGTTCATCAAGAGTGTCATGCTCTTTATCGAAGGCAATCACCATCCTAATCTGGAATTGCATCCTAACGGACTCCTTTACGCTGATGGAAAGAATAAGGCTGTGACATGGATGAACTCTACTGCCAACGGAAAACCTGTAGCTCCAAGAAGTGGCTATATTGTGGAATTCAATGCGTTGTGGTACAATGCATTGTGCTTCTGTGCTGCTCTCTGCGAACAGGAAGGCAAGCAAGAGAGACAACAGCATCTTCTGGAATTGGCAGAGAAGACTAAGCAGTCTTTCCTCGATACTTTCCTCAATGAGTATGGTTATCTCTATGACTATGTAGATGGTAACATGATCGATTGGAGTGTTCGACCTAATATGATTTTCCCAGTCGCTTTCGACTATTCTCCTCTTTCTCAAGACCAGAAGAAGAAAGTGCTCGATATTTGTACACGTGAACTCCTGACCCCTAAGGGATTGCGCTCTCTTTCTCCTAAGAGTGGCGGTTATAATCCTGTCTATGTAGGTCCTCAGAGCCAGCGAGATTATGCATATCATCAAGGTACTGCATGGCCTTGGCTCGGCGGTTTCTATATGGAGGCAAGTTTGAAACTCTACAGAAGAACCCGATTGAGCTTCATCGAGCGCCAGATGGTGGGATATGAAGATGAAATGTCTTATCATTGTCTCGGTACCATCAGCGAACTCTTTGATGGTAACCCTCCATTTGCCGGACGTGGTGCTATTTCCTTTGCCATGAATGTGGCAGAGATTCTGCGTGCACTCGAATTACTAGATAAGTATCAATATTAATAAGGAGGACTGCTATATGAAAGTATTAATGTTTGGATGGGAGTATCCTCCTCATGTATTTGGTGGTTTGGCTACTGCTAACTTTGGTATTTCTCAGGGCTTGCATGCTCAGGGTGACATTGAAACCATACTCTGTCTTCCTCATCCTTTCGGTGATGAGGACCGTAGTGCTTGTAAGATTGTGGCCATGAATGGTGTGCCTATCGCCTGGCGTGATGTCAATCATGATTACGTACAGCAGCGAGTAGGCAATATTATGAATCCGGATGACTATTTCCGTTATCGCGATCATATCTATGCCGACTTCAACTATATGAATGTCAACGACCTCGGATGTATGGATTTTGCTGGTGGTTATCCATCTAATCTCCACGACGAGATCAACAACTATAGCATCATTGCCGGTGTGGTAGCTCGAAGTGAGGAATTTGATATTATCCATGCTCACGACTGGCTGACTTTCCCTGCTGGTATTCATGCCAAGAAGGTGAGTGGTAAACCATTGTGCATTCACGTGCATGCTACCGATTTCGACCGTAGCCGTGGTAAGGTAAACCCTACCGTTTATTCCATCGAGAAGGATGGTATGGACAATGCTGACTGTATCATGTGTGTATCTGAGTTGACCCGACAGACGGTCATCAATCAGTATCACCAGGATCCACGCAAGTGCTTTGCTATGCACAATGCGGTATATCCATTGAAGCAGGAGTGGCAGGATATTCCTCGTCCTGATCATCAGGGCAAGGAGAAGGTGGTTACATTCTTGGGTCGTCTCACCATGCAAAAGGGACCTGAATATTTCGTTGAGGCTGCCAATATGGTGCTTCATCGTACCCGTAATGTGCGTTTCTGCATGGCTGGTTCAGGAGATATGATGGATCAGATGATTTATCTTGCAGCAGAGCGAGGTATTGCCGATCGTTTCCACTTCCCTGGTTTTATGCGAGGTAAGCAGGTGTATGAGCTGTCTCTTATACACATCTGACGCTGCCGACGATACTCCTTGTG
>CAMBBY010000170.1 GCA_945863825.1 uncultured Prevotella sp.
CAATATAAGTGTGTGACATGGAGCCAGTATGTCATGTATCCGCAGATGACTGGTAAACTTGAAATTCCGTCTATTACTTTTAAGGGTCTCGTCGTTCAGCAGAATCGTAATGTGGATCCGATGGAAGCTTTCTTTAATGGTGGCTCCGGTTATGTTGAGGTACACAAGGATATCAAAGCACCAGGTATGACTATCAATGTTTTGCCTTTGCCATCTCGTCCAGCTAATTTCTCAGGAGGTGTGGGTAAGTTTAATATTTCTGCAAGTATAGACAAGAAAGAAGTAAAAGCAGGTGATCCTGTTACCATCCGTGTGGTTGTGGGTGGAGTAGGAAACCTCAAACTTCTCAAACAGCCTATCGTTACTTTGCCGAAAGATTTTGATAAATATGATGCTAAGATAACCGACAAGACTCGCCTGACCTCCAATGGTGTTGAAGGTAATATGGTATATGATTTCTTGGTTGTACCTCGTAATCAGGGTTCTTATAAGATTCCGCCTGTAGAATTTACATATTACGATACATCTTCTAATTCATATAAAACCATCAAGACTCAGGCTTTTGATTTGACTGTGTCTAAAGGTGATGGTTCTACAGATAGTTCACAGGATTTCTCTGATCAGGCAAAGGATATTCGTGCTTTGAAATTAGGAAAGAGTAAGTTGCATGATTTGGATGATATGTTCTATGGCAGTTTTGGATATTGGACCAGTCTGCTTGTTCCGCTTATCACCTTTATTGTTTTGCTTGTTGTCTTCCGCAAACGAGCTTTGGAAAATGCAGATATCGTGAAGGTTCGTTCCAATAAGGCTAATAAGATTGCAACGAAGCGTCTGAAAAAGGCTCAGCAGTTAATGTCTCATGGTAAACAGAGTGAATTCTATGATGAAGTTTTGCGAGCTTTGTGGGGTTATGTAAGCTATAAGCTGAATATTCCTGTAGAGAAACTCTCTCGTGAGAATATCACGGAAAATTTAGAGATGCATTCTGTCAACATCTCAACGATTGATAAATTTACCCAGGCATTGGATGAGTGCGAGTTCGAGCGATATGCACCAGGTGATGCTGCTGGTAATATGAACAAGACTTTCAATTCTGCTATGACAGGAATTATGGAAATAGAAAACGCAATCAATGCTATGCGCAAGGAGCACAAGAACCGTGCAAAAGAGGACAGACAGTCCTATTCTTTCATATGGATTCTTGCATTCTTTCTCCTTACATCTGTATCTGCTTCTGCAATAACCAAGCAGAATGCAGATGCTGAGTATCAGAAGGGGAATTATCAGCAAGCTATCAAGGATTATGAGGAGCTCCTGAAAAATGGTGTTTCTTCTGATATCTATTATAATTTGGGTAATGCCTACTATCGTACGGATAATATTACAAAGTCGGTATTGGCTTTTGAGCGTGCTCATCTCCTGTCTCCTGGAGATGAAGATGTTAATTTCAATCTTCAGTTTGTTCGTGGCAAGACGATTGATAAGATTACACCCGTAAGCGAGATGTTTTTCGTGACATGGTATAAGGCTTTGGTAAATTATACCAGTGTCGATTGCTGGGCAAAGACTGGTATCATTGCGATTATCATAGCTTTGGTTTTGGCATTGGTCTATCTATTTGCACCGCAAATCTATTTGCGCAAGATGGGCTTTTTTGGTGGTATATTCTTCTTGGTTATTTTCCTGTTCTGTAATGTCTTTGCATATCAGCAGAAAGAAGTTCTCTTAAACCGAACGGGTGCTATTGTGGTGGCACCAACTGTGAATGTGAAGAATACGCCTGCTAAATCAAGTTCTGACCAATTCGTCATTCATGAGGGAACTCGAGTTGATATTACTGACAAGTCTATGGATGACTGGCGAGGTGTTCGCCTGGCTGACGGGCGAACAGGTTGGGTAGAGACCAAACAAATAGAGGAAATATAATATGGGAGCATCTCTTTTATTAAATGCGGATTTGGCGTTGCTTCACTTCTTTAATGGAAGTGGTAATATGCTGTTGGACCAGATTGTCTGGCTACTTTCTTCCGGATTGACCTGGGTTCCTCTTTATCTGGCTTTGTTTTATATTGTTATGAGAAACAATGAAACAATGCCTCAGATAGGATTGGTAGTTCTGATGGCTATTCTATGTATCTTCTTTTCCGACGGATTGGTAGATGGTATTATCAAGCCATTGGTTGCCCGTTGGAGACCAAGTAATGATCCTGTTATCAAATATACCATAGAGGTAGTCAACAATATGCGCCTAAAAGATTTCAGCTTCTGTTCTGCCCATGCAGCGAACACCATGTCATTAGCTGTATTTTTCTCTCTCTTGATACGTAGTCGTTTGATGACTTTCACATTGGTTTTCTGGTCATTGTTGAATTGTTGGACTCGCCTTTATTTAGGCGTACATTATCCTTCAGACATTCTCTGTGGACTGGTATTGGGAGTTGTAGTTGGAGCATTGGTTTACCTGCTGTATTATCGTTTGTACTATAAGATTTCTCCGAAGATTAAGTACATTTCCAATCAATATACAAGTACGGGCTATGCGCATGATGATTTGGATTATGTGATGGGTGTTATTATGTTCATCCTCGTCTATGTGCTTTTGCGTGCTTGTATCATGATGAGTGGATTTTAATGTGATGTGGGAAATGGTGATTGTTATATAAAGAATAAATTGAAAATGGATACAAAACATATAAAAATTAGTGATTACAATTATAGTTTGCCAGATGAGCGAATCGCCAAGTTTCCTATTGCTCAAAGAGACCATTCTAAACTGTTGGTCTATAAGCATGGAGAGGTAAGTGATGATGTCTTTTATCATCTGCCAGATTATCTTCCTAAGGGAGCTTTGATGATATTTAATAATACTAAGGTGATTCAGGCACGTATGCACTTCAGAAAGGAAACTGGTGCATTGATTGAAGTCTTCCTGATGGAACCTGCTGCTCCTACCGATTATGAATTGATGTTCCAGACTGCTGGTCACTGTTCCTGGTTGTGTATGGTGGGTAATCTGAAGAAATGGAAAGAGGGTAGCCTGAAACGCGATTTTGAAATCAAAGGTCATTCGCTCACTCTTTCTGCAACGATGCGAAGAGGAGAGGCTGGTGCTGACGGCAAGGCTGCTTCTTTAGCTGTAGGTGGTGGAACTAATTATTGGATAGACTTTGATTGGGATAATGAAAATATCTCTTTTGCTGAGATTCTCGAGGCAGTCGGTGAATTGCCGATTCCTCCTTATCTGAATCGCGAAACTCAGGAGAGTGACAAGACTACCTATCAGACGGTTTATTCTAAAATCAAGGGTAGTGTAGCTGCTCCTACGGCTGGTCTTCATTTTACAGATGCAGTCTTGGCAGATCTGGATGCCCATGGTATAGACAGAGAAGAAGTGACTCTTCATGTTGGTGCTGGTACATTCAAACCAGTCAAGAGTTTGGAGATCGAGGGGCATCAGATGCATACGGAGTATATCGTTGTTCATCGTCGTAGCTTGGAAAAACTGCTTCACCATGATTGTCAGGTGATAGCTGTGGGTACTACCAGTGTTCGTACGATTGAAAGTCTTTATTATATGGGTGTTCATCTGTTGAAACATCCAGAGGCCAATGAAGAGGATTTGCATGTGAATCAGTGGGATCCTTATGATGATGGTCGTGATGGTGGTCTTGTAGATGATATTACTCCGATGCAGGCTATTCAGACTATCGTAGATTATTTGGATAAGAATGGATTGGAAGCCCTGCATTCCAGTACACAGATTATTATAGCTCCAGGATATACCTATAAGATAGTGAAGATGCTGGTTACTAATTTCCATCAGCCACAGAGTACTCTCTTGTTGTTGGTCAGCGCCTTCATGCATGGTGATTGGCATCAAGTATATGATTATGCTTTAAGTCACGATTTCCGTTTCTTGAGTTACGGAGATTCTTCTTTGCTGATTCCATAAGGGGTAGTCAAGTATTCAAAGACTCAGTTAAGTAATAAATAATAAAAGGTGAATGAGAATTATTCTCATTCACCTTTTATTATTTATAGGATTCGATAGGATAGAATCTCTATTTTATTTATTATAGAAATCTATGCATGGTTGGAATCTACTTTTTAGTAGCTTCTTGCGATGATGACACGAGCCACAGCAGGCTTGCCGCTTACCATATCCACACCAGGTGTCTGCTCATAAGCGAAAGGCACGCAGCGGATAGTAGCCTGTGTTTCCTCCTTGATCTTTGCCTCGGTCTCGGCTGTACCATCCCAGTGGCAGAGGAAGAAACCACCATTCTTCACGCGCTCCTTGAACTCCTCGTAATTGTCGCACTCATAAACGTGAGCATCACGATAAGCACGTGCCTTCTCGAAGATGTTTTTCTGAATGTCTTCCAGCATATCCTTTACGCGCTCTACGATACCATCGAAGCTTACATTCTCCTTCTCGAGTGTATCACGGCGCATAATCTCGATGGTGTTGTTCTCCAAGTCACGACCACCCATAGCGAGACGCACAGGAACACCCTTCAACTCGTAGTCAGCAAACTTGAATCCTGGACGCTTAGCAGTATTGTCATCATATTTCACTGAGATGCCCAGCTCGCGGAGTTGGTCGATAACAGGCTGCAACTTAGCTGTAATCTGAGCCAACTGCTCCTCGCCCTTGTTGATAGGGATGATAACCACCTGAATAGGAGCCAACTTTGGAGGCAATACCAAACCATTATCGTCGCTATGAACCATGATGAGCTGTCTCTTATAC
>CAMBBY010000171.1 GCA_945863825.1 uncultured Prevotella sp.
GCTGGGGTAGAGGCTGCTGTGATATAGCTGTTTGCCTTGCTGTGGATTTCGCAATTCTGGAACCAGGCAATACTTGGACCGAAGATGAAATCAGTTGTTCCCTCGATATAGCAGTCGTAGAAAGCTACTCTTGTGCCACCTACACCAGTATAGAGTGTATCCTGATAGCCCAATAAGCGGCAGTTTTGTACCAGGATATGGTCGCCTTCTGTATGCAGGGCTACAGCCTGTCCTAACTTGGCTGCATTATTTTCAATGGTGATATCCTTGAGCGTGATGTAGCTTCCCTGAACCTTGAGGGTATAGGTGCGGAAGGTGCCCATCGGTTTACCTTTTACGGCTGCTTCTGAATCCAGACCGCCTACTGGCATCTTGATGTTGGCATGGTCATCCCACGTAATGATGGTGTTGTCACGGTCTTCACCACAGATGGTGATGTTGGTGAGCCACGATGGGATGATGAGCTTTTCCTTATACACTCCTTTTTTTACATAGATGACCTTGGTATAGTCCATGAAGGCTCTGCAGACTTCGATGGCTTCGTCGATGGTGCGGAATTCACCCGTTCCATCTCGGGATACTACCAGGGTATCCGGGTTGTCATACTTGTTGGCGGCAAGCACTGGCCATGCCGCCAAGAACAGCATCATTGCTAATAATACCTTTTTCATTGTTTACAGTAGATTTATATTGAATTATAATATTCTCTGCACATCCTGTAAGTCCTCGATATTCTTGAGCATATCGGTAACCTTCTTAACCTCATCTCTATCGTGGACACGAAGTTCGATGGTACCGTCGAAGATACCATTGTCGCTGCTGATGGTAAGCTTGTGAATATTGACACCCAACTGGTCGCTGATAACCTTGCTTACATCAAGCAACATGCCCTTGCGGTCGATGCCCTGTATCTCGATGGTTGCATCAAAGAGTAGCTGCTTGTGCATGTCCCATTTGGCATCTACGATGCGGTTGCCATAGCTGGATTTCAACTTGGCTGCTATTTGGCAGGCACGCTTGTGTATCTCAATGCGGTTTTTGTTGTCGATGAATCCCATGATGTCATCTCCAGGGATGGCATGGCAACAGGTAGGGAAGATAAACTGGTTGATGTTTTCTTCTGTGATAATCAGCGGTTTCTTCTTATTGAAGTCCTTGCCCACAATGAAGAGTTCTTCCTTTTTCTCTGTGCCGGTTTCCTGCTTTTTCTCCTTACTCTTACTGCCGAGGAATGGGATATAGTTGCGCCAACTGCTGGATTGTTTTTCCTTCTTGTTCTTACCCTGCAGTTCGTCGAGATCCTTTTCTCCTAAGATGATAGTGTGGTTGCCTAAAGCCAGGAAGAAGTTCTCATGTTTTTGGATGTTATGGAAGTCGCAAAGTTTATCTACGATAGACGTTGTTGTCTCCATCGCATTCTTCTGGAGCCACTCGCTGAGTACTTCCTCACCTTTTTTCTGTATCTCACGATTGTCTCGTCTCAGGATGGCCTGTATCTTGCTTTTTGCCTTGGCTGTGCTGACAAAGTTGATCCATGCTGGTTGTACATGCTGGCTCTTACTGGTCAGGATTTCCACCTGGTCGCCACTCTGCAACTTATGGCTGAGCGGAACCAGTTTATGATTGACCTTGGCACCGATACAATGGCTTCCCAAGAAGGTATGGATCTGGAAAGCGAAGTCGAGTGCAGTACAGTCGGCTGGCATGGTCTTGATTTCTCCCTTAGGAGTGAAGACGAAGATTTCTGATGCAAAGAGGTTGAGTTTGATGGCATCAAGGAAGTCCATAGCATCCGGTTGTGGGTCATCTAGAATTTCCTTGATGGTGCCGAGCCAGTCATTCAACTCGTTTTCATCCTCTGTATATTCGTTTTCACCCTCTTTGTATTTCCAGTGTGCGGCAAATCCCTGTTCTGCCACTTCGTCCATGCGGTCTGAACGAATCTGTACTTCTATCCAGCGTCCCTGCTTACTCATCAGGGTGACGTGGAGGGCCTGATAGCCATTTGCTTTCGGATGGTTGAGCCAGTCGCGCAGACGGTCTGGATGACTCTTGTATATCTTGCTGATGGCTACATAGATATTGAAGCATTCGTTCACCTCGTTTGCCCTTTCTTTAGGTGTAAAGATGATGCGGACTGCCAGAATATCGTAGATTTCGTCGAACGAGACATGCTTGTTCTGCATCTTGTTCCAGATGGAATAAGGACTCTTTACACGGGCTTTGATCTTGTATTTTACGCCCAACTTATCGAGTTCTTCACGGATAGGGGCGGTAAACTGTGCAAAGAGATTGTCACGCTGTGCTTCTGTATCTGCAAGTTTATGCTCTATGTTGGCATATTCCTGCGGGTGGTCGTATTTGAAACTGAGATTCTCCAATTCCGTCTTGATCTTGTTCAGTCCCAGGCGGTTAGCTAATGGAGCATAGATGTAGAGCGTTTCTCCGGCAATCTTGTATTGTTTGTTTGCCGGTTGGGAAGCGAGGGTACGCATGTTGTGCAGACGGTCGCAGATTTTGATGAGGATGACACGGATATCATCGCTCATGGTGAGCAGGAGTTTCTTGAAGTTTTCTGCCTGCGCAGAAGCCTTATCTCCAAAGATACCACCGCTGATCTTGGTCAGTCCATCTACAATCTGTGCTATTTTAGCACCGAAGATATTGGTGATGTCTTCTACTGTATAGTCAGTATCTTCCACCACGTCATGGAGCAGGGCTGCACAGATACTGGTAGAGCCTAATCCCATTTCTTCGCAGGCGATTTGAGCCACGGCGATAGGGTGCATGATATATGGCTCACCAGAGAGTCGTCGTACTCCTTTGTGAGCTTGTCGTGCAAAGTTGAAAGCTTTCGTTACGATATCTACTTTCTTGCGGTGGCGTGAAGCCACGTATGTGTCTATCAAATGCTGGAAAGCATCATTGATGAGCTTGTTGTCAGCCTGCTCTCTTTCCAGTTCCTTCAAGTTCTGATCGTCCATGGTTTTACCCTCCTGCTGAAATTTTTAGTTGATGAATCAGTATGTGTTGTCTGTCGGCAAATCAAGGTGTTTTACTTCACCTTGATCTTCTTGCCGGCACGTATTGTGTTACCAGAAATACCATTCAGTTTGCGAAGTTTCTTCACGGTCGTGTGATTGCGTGCTGCTATTTCTGATAAGGTGTCGCCATTCTTGATGGTTACACTCTTGCTGCGAGTTGTCTTTCTCTTTTTTGATTTCTTGCTCTTTCTGCTGTAAGAGCTTCTGCTTCTTGAACTGTAAGAAGATCTGCTGCGGCTATAACTGTAGTTGTGGCCTACAGATGGTGTATCTTCCTTGACATCCACTACATCGCGCTTCAACAGCAGTTCATCGGTCTTGAAGTTGTAGATAGAGTCTTCATTGTCGATGAATGCTCCCACGAGAGATTCTGGCAGACGTACGGTCTTAGGCTTGTTGAGTCCGTTGACGATGTCGCGGCGGTATTCTGGGTTGAGGTTGCGCAGATGTTCGATATTGATATTCAATACCTGTGCAATCTGCTCTAAGTGAAGATCTCTGTTTACTACCACGGTGTCAGTCTTGGCTGGCAACTCTGTGACCATCGGACAGATATTATGCTCGCAGTAGTAGTTCATGATATAGTTGGCTGCGATGAATGCTGGTACATATCCACGGGTCTCCTTTGGGAGGTATGGATAGATGCTCCAGTAGTCAGCGGAACCCTTGGCACGGTGAATGGCCTGGTTTACCTTGCTTGGACCGCAGTTGTAGGCAGCGATTACCAATCCCCAGTCATCGAAGATCTTATAGAGATCACTCAGGTAGTGGGCTGCAGCATAAGATGCTTTCACCGGGTCGCGGCGCTCATCTACCAATGAGTTTACTTCCAGTCCATAGCGTTTGCCTGTGGCCAGCATAAACTGCCAGAGACCTGTGGCACCTACTCTTGAAACAGCCTTCGGATTGAGCGCTGATTCAATGACTGGCAGATATTTCAATTCCAAAGGCAGGTTGTATGCCTCCAAAGCCTCCTCGAAGATAGGCATGTAGAAATTGCTGGCTCCCAACATAAAGCTGACAGAGCGGCGTAACTTGCCGCTATAGCGGTCGATGAATTTCTGTACCACCTCATTGTATGGCATCTCTATGATGGTAGGGAGTCTCTTCAGGCGGTCGATATATACCTCTTTAGGGTATGTTCGGTTTTCATCCTTGTAGTTGCATGCTGTATCCAGCATCATATATGTCTGAGCATTGTAGAGATGGAGCAGGCTGTCGAGATTGTCCTCCAAACCGGTAGGAACTTCGATTTCTTCTGCTTTTCCGTCTTTGTCTGTTATGGTGATTACATCATCGTTGTCACCGTTTTCGGTTTGCGCTTGCATTCCGGTAGAACAGCTAAGCAATATAGCTGCAAATATGATTACTTTCTTCATTCTGATATAATGGTCTATTTTGCTTTTTCGATTTTCTTATATATATAATTAATGTATATAGTTTCTTCCCGTAATGTTTTTCCCTTTTCCGGAATGGGTATTTCCCTTTTCTTGAAGAGGCAGGAAGGTTTTCTTTAAAATGTGAGAGAACATTGCAGGCCAAGCGTAGAAGAACGCAATGGGTTGCGGGTTCTCTGGTTGTTGTTTATTACCGTAGGCTCTACTCTGAGCGACAGGTCGTCTGAGATGTCAAATTCAGAGAGGGAAGCATCCACTGTCTCTTATACACATCTCCGAGCCCACGAGACTAAGGCGAATCTCG
>CAMBBY010000172.1 GCA_945863825.1 uncultured Prevotella sp.
TTATCGCTCCCTACGGTCGCTGAGGAGTTAAGACAATAGTCTTTTTGGCGTAGTTCTTAAGCTGCAAGACATACGTCTTAACTCCTTAACTTCCTTAACTCCTTTAACTTCCTGATATGCGAAACTTCAGCTGGATATATATAATTAAGAATATGGAAAAGTTGAAGGAAATGCCTTTTGTGGACAAAAATCCAGTCTTCCGTATGCTGGCTGAGATAGGTGACCTCAGAAAGCTCACTCCTGAGGAGCGAGAGCTGTATGACGAGGACATCAAGGTGATGCGTGACCTGTATGCCACCCAGAAATGGGAGGAGGAGCAGAAGCGCATGGAAATAGAAAAGGGAAGAGCTGAAGGAAGAGAGCAAGGTAGAGCTGAAGGAAAACTCGAAATTGCCAAGAATTTTCTTGCCATGGGTATACCTATGGATAAGGTTGTTCAGGCTTCGGGTCTGACAGAGGAGCAGATATCTGCCTTGATGAATTAGAAATTTAATGAATTTGAAATATTAATAGGCTGAAATAAAGTTGAAGAGGACGCATTATAGTGATGTAATATTGTATCTTTTGGTGTGTCCTTTTCTGATAAAATTATTTGTTTTTTTAGATGTTTGATAGTGCTTTTTTCTCAAAAAAATCCTTGATATGTTTGTTGATTTCAAAAATAATTATTACCTTTGCCACAGAAAATTAGCCTAAGATATTGTGTGCGGTATAAATAACCGCTTTCAGATATACAACAACTGTTTTCTATAAAATAACTACGTTAACGAACCGACAATTAGACATCAGGTTTATCTTCACTTCGGTGCAGGAAGTATTGGCTCACACCAATAGTATGGTGGAGGAGCTGTTGCGCAGAATTGTGAAGAAGTACGCAGCGCTCAAGAGGCGTTGCGAGCAGAAGAAATGTCTGTTGGCTTTGAGTGTGGCTTGGGCCTTGGCGGGCGAGGCTGCAGACGGTAATGAGGCTGTGTTTGAGCATATTGACGAGTCGATTCATGCCCGTCAGAGTATGGATGGACAGTATCTGCTGCCTTCCGCTTCGCTGATGGGTTGCTATCCTATTATGGTGCAGGGTGATCCTTTCGTGTTTGATTCCGAGGGTACTACGATGGAGATGATCATGTGGGATTTCTATGCGGTGCTGATAGAGCATGCGTGGGCGCCAGGTACCATCGGGCAGTTCTTCTATGATGTGGCTGATGAGCATCAGTGGAAGGCTTACGAAGTGGAGTCTCAAATGCTGCGCGAAAAATCTGCCTCTTCCTCTTCTCCTTCGGTTGATTCCCGGTTCTCTGAGGGGCTTCCAGATGCTTCTCTATCTTCTGCCTCTCCAGCCTTTAGTTCAGAGTTTCCAGCCTTTGATTCTGCTTCTCCGGTCTTCAGTTCAGAGTCTTCAACCTTTAGTTCAGAGTCTCCAGCCTTTAGTTCAGAGTCTCCAGCCCTTGGTTCTGATTCTCCAACCTTTGGTTCAGAGTATTCTGCCTTCAGCTCTGAACCTCCTATGGTTCCAAATATTTCAGAAAGAATAACTTTGGAATCCTGGAGCGAAACTCAGGAATATCTGATGGAGATGAGGATGCAACTTGTAAAAAGTATTCAAAATATCAATCAGGTTATAGAAAATATGAATCATTATATCAAAAATAATACAATTATGACGAATGACAACGCACAAGTAAACAATCAGGTTTCAAGCGATGCCCTGGGCGGCATCCACATTCATTTCGGTGGTTCCTTTACCAATTATGGTACCTTGACCGGCAATGTAGTGAATCACAATTATCCTTCTGGTCAGCAGAATCCGTCTCAGAACGAGCAGCAATCTCAGAATGTTCCTCAGTCTCAGAATGCTCCTCAGTCTCAGAATGAGCCGCAGAATCCGTCTCAGAACAATCAGAAAACGGATTATGCCGGTTCTTCTGTATCTGCTCCATCTTCAGCTTCTGGTGCATCCTCGACTCCAGCTCCATCTTCAGTTTTTGATTCATCCTCTATCAATTCTGTGCTTATGAGTGCGAAAGGCAGGCGCATACTGGATGCGTTGCGGGATATCCACATTCTCGACGAGCATTATGCGCCCGTAAATCTTTCTTGGGCGGAGATGGGGTATCTGGCTTATCAGATAGCATTCACGCTGGCGATAGACAATCTCTGGCAGGTGATGGGAGGCTTCTGGGGAAAGAATTCCAATTCGCTCAGAAGCGGATATAATCGGGCCAGACAGATGCCCAGCATTTCTGCCTTTGACGACCGGATCAAGGAGATTTTCAGATAAGCTGTCCTGATTATAGCTTTATCGAGCCTGTTTTTCGATTCCAGCCTGATTATTGCTTTATCCAGTTTGTTTTTCGATTTTTCAGCCTGATTTTCATAGTTCAGACAACTTTTTTTTTAGTACTATATAGTACGACCGTACCAAGTACGTACTAAATAGCTTTGATTTTTTCGCAGTACCTTTGCCCACGGATTTCAGAACAAGCCGAGTTCTGAGGTTCGTGGGCTTTTCGTGTTATGCCTTGTTGGCAGATTTTCGGAGAGTATCCACCCGCTCTTTTACAAGGTTGATACAAAGAAAAAGATTTTGATAAATGATGACATAATTATTACTCAATTTCTGAACTTGTGAAACTTGAATTGATTATGTTTTCATATTTGTAATAACATGAATTATTAATACATTAAATTTCAATAAAGCTTATGACAAAATATCATTTTATTGCTCGCGGCAGTCTGGCCGTGGAGCTCAACAATGCCATTCATGTGATGGTATTCGATAATCCTGAGTTTGGTCAGGTACGTACGATACTTAACGAAAAGGGGGAACCGCTTTTCTGTAGTAAGGATGTTTGCGATGCGCTTGGGTATTGCAGATCCAATCAGGCTGTATATCAGCACGTTAACGAACATGATGCAGTGAAACACTGTATCGCCTCCAAGATCCGGGTGAGCTATAGCCACCGCAGAGAAGTGATTCAGAACCGACTGATGATCTTCGTGAATGAGAATGGACTCTACTCCCTCATCTTCGGTTCCAAAAAGAAGAGTGCCCAGCGATTCAAACTCTGGGTTACCTCCGTGGTGCTGCCCCAGATACGCAAGACGGGCGGTTATATCCCGGTGAACCAGGGCGACACGGAGGAGGAGCTGCGCCAAAAGGCAGAAGGCATCTTCAGGAAAACCGAAAACATGCTGAGGAGTACCATCGAGGAGAAGACGAAACTCATCGCCGAACAGGATGAGCGCATCAGGCAGCTCAACGAGAAGGTGGGGCAGCAGGTGGTGAAAATCCAGAAGAGTGCCGAGGAGATTCTCTCGCTCGAAGGGGATATCGACCGACTGATGCCGAAGGCTTTCTATGCCGACAATGTGCTCGACTCCATCTCCTGTTTCACCACCACTCAGATAGCCAAGGAACTCGGGATGACTGCCCAGGAACTGAACCGTGCGCTCTGTTCCCTCCATGTGCAGTACTACCAGAGCGGTCAGTATCTGCTCTATGCCCACTATGCCCATCAGGGTCTTGCCAAGAGCCGTACGAGATATGGCAGGGAGGAGGTTTATGGGGGCTGCGGCCAGTATGCTGCTGAAGCGGGATCTCGCGTGAAAACCCAGATGTATCTCGTCTGGACAGAGAAGGGTCGCCGCTTTATCCACGACCTGGACCGAAGTCGCCTCCGCCTCTTGGGTTCCTATTCCGATAAGGGTTAAATCTTGTTAGTTTCATTCATTGGATAGTATCATTCATAGGATGACATGAATTTTTTATTCATCGGATGACACGGAATTAATTCGTAGGTTTCCTGCTGGGGCGATTACTCACGGATTTTCGCGGATGCGACCTGTTCGGTCGTTGCAGATACCCCCTGAGATCAGACAAAAGCGATTCACAGAGATTCTATAAAAAATCTGTGAAATCTGTGAAATCTGTGGGACAAAAAACTCTCACGAAGAAAAATCTGCGCCATCTGCGAAATCTGCGTGACAAAACAATAGCAGCATATTTCGGGCACCAGCCATTGGCCAGCGGCCAAATATCCGTGAAAATCCGTGAGTAATCCGATAAGCAAGATTGCCTCCGATTCATCCGTGAAATCCGATGAAGAAAATCTATGAAGAAACGAGACTTATACCCCTCACTGTCGTTAAAACTTGCAAAAAAGGTGGTGGGTTCTATATGACCCCCCCACTTGCGTTAAAACTTGTGAAAAGGGTGGTGGGTTCTATATGACCCCCCACTTGTGTTAAAACTTATAAAAAGGGTGGGGGGGTATATAGAACCCCCCAAGTATTACTAAAACTTCTAAATAAATGATGAAAAAAGAAAATGAAAATCAGCGATTCCGTATCGCTTTCAATGGATTCCGGGGCGGCAATAAGGGGAGCATCACTTCCCAGCCTCTCTCGGAGTACGACAAAACCATCCGTTACCCCTGGGTACACGATGCGATATTGCAGATACGAGGCGAAAAGCCCATCCGCAGTGTCAACAACCATGATGCTACAGCACTTGCCAAGGCGCAGCAGCGCATCAAAAGCCAGTTGCCCTTCCGCAGTGCCCATTATTACCAGTTCAAGGATAATAAGCGCCGCCAGGCAAACATCATCCCCGAAAGCTTCCTCTTTCAGACCACCATTGATGTGGACGAGCTGCTGGACGAGGTGTTCTTTATCCTGATCCCCGAGGAGAACGTGGAAGGCCGT
>CAMBBY010000173.1 GCA_945863825.1 uncultured Prevotella sp.
TCCCTTCTCTGCCATGTAGGTCTCCCATCCGCGGCTGGAGTAGTTCCAGCGGGCATCCACATTGTGGGCGTGAGGACCACCATATACATATATTATAGTAGGATACTTCTTGTTAGGATCGAAGTTCACAGGCTTCACCATGCGGTAGTAGAGGTCTGTCTTGCCGTCGTTGGCCTTGATGGAACCGCAACTGTACTCTGGCACGTTGTATCCCTTCCAAGGGTTTTCGGCTGTGAAGTAAGCCGTGCGCTTGCCGTTGGCAGTATTTACGATAGCTATCTTGCGAGGCAGGGTAGGAGTGGAGTAGTTGTCGTAGATATACTCTCCGTTCTGGCTCAGCGTAGCGTTGTGCCATCCCTTGCCGCAGTCGTCTATCATCTTTCGCTTGCCGGTCTTGGTATTCACGCTGAAGATGTTGCGCTGGATAGGTGAGCACTCGTTGCTGGCGATGATGATGCTCTTGGTCTTGGCATTGAAGCCGAGCACGTCCATCACTTCCCACTTGCCGCTTGTCAGCTGACGGATTTTAAGTGAAGAGTGAAGAGTGAAGAATGAAGAATTCTCTTGTTTTTCGGATGAAGATTCTGCCTTTGAATTCTTCACTCTTCGTTCTTCGTTCTTCACTTCACAGAGGTAGAGGTGGTTGTAGCCATCCTTGCGGCTCTGCATGATGAAGCTGCTGCTGTCCCAAGGCAGGAACTGGATAGGGTGGCATGGCTCTACGTATTTCTCGTCGGTCTCGCGGTACAGTTCGCCAGTCTTCTCACCCGTCTCTGCGCTGTAGGCAGTCAGGCGGCAGTCGTTCTGGTCGCGGTTCAACTCAAACATATAGATGGTCTTGCCGTCCGGGCTCCATGCGATATTGGTGAAGTAGCGGTCTGTAGGGTCGCCGGCTTTCAGATAGATGGTCTTTCCGGTGAGGCAGTCGAATACGCCTACGGTCACCTTGTGTGAGGTCTCTCCTGCCATCGGATATTTGTCTGGTGCCGGAGTGGCGATGCAGCTCTGAGTCTCCGGATGGTCGAATCCGATTTCCGGAATGTCCACCTGCGGATAGTCGGTCACCATGCTCTGATCCATGCGGTAGAATGCTAACTTCTCTCCGTTCGGGCTCCAGAATGTGCCCTTTGAAATGCCGAATTCATCGCGGTGAACGCTCTGTCCATATACGATTTCGCGGCTTCCGTCGGTAGAAATCTGGAAATCGTGCGATTTCTTGTCCTTGGTCATGGCATTGTAGTTGGCCACGTCGAAGGTGCGCACGTACAGGTTGCTGCCCTTGAGATAGGCAAATGCATTCTGCTGGGCATTGGCTTCCAGCAGGCTTTCGCCTTCAGCATATTCCATTTCGCTGATGAGCTTGTGCTTCTTGAAGTCGATGGTGAACAGCTTGCTGCCGTTGCTCACCATTACGATGCTTTTGCCTGCGAACGGGAACTGTGCATTGTAAAGAGCTCTTACCTTGATATCCTTGGTAGGTGCTATCCACTGGTTGATCTGGTCGATGCTGAAGAGCTTGGTCTCCTTGCCCGTCGTCTTGTTGACGAGATAGCAGGCGTCGATGTCCTGTCTTACGAGTTCATCGCCCCACCAGGTGCACCAGCGGTTTTTCGCTACCATGTTGCGGTAGTTGTTGCCTCCGAAGTTCAGGTCTTCCAGTGTGAAGGCCTTGTCTCCCTTCTGGGCAGCCACTACTGGGAATGTCTCTGTATGAGTCTTTGAAGCCTCGCCCTGTGCCGAAGCCTCGCCGGCATTCATAGCCATCATTGAAATCATAGCGGCGAAAGTTAATTTATAAATTGAATTCTTTAGAATCATACTTTTTTGAAAATATTTTTGTCACATTCTCTCATCATGCAGCATAATATTGTGCCATGTAGGATAACCTGCTGATAATCAGATGGTTGGTACGTGACACCTTATTTCGCTGCATGAGGTCTTAACTTGTTCTTCCTTAATCCTCGTCGTAGTTGGAGAAGTCACGCTTTCCTCCGCGCTTGAAATCTCTGCCGCCCTTGCGGTCGCCTTTGAATCCGCCGCGCTTTCCGCCGAAGCTCTTTCCTCCGAAGTCCTTTCCGCCTTTACGGTCGCCTTTGAATCCACGGCCTCCGCGCTTGTCGTCGTCATCATCGCCTCTGCGGCTGTCGCTGATGCGAGGTCTGCCTCCACGGCGAATTTCCTCGCGGCGCTTCTCGAAGTCCTCGAGTCGGTGGGTATGGAACTTGAATGAACGGATGTCGTCTTCCTCGTTCTCAGTCTCCTCAGTGATGCGCTTCTTGAATTCGCGTTCTTTCTTGAATCTGTGCTTCTGAGCCATCTCTTTCTTCTCGGCATCAGTCTTCACTACGCCGCCCTCAGAGCGGAAGTCCTTCATCTTGCCGTCGAACATTACGTACTTTCTGAATTCGCATTCCAGACTGCCGTTGAATACCGGAATCTTGATAGAAGGCTTCAATCCTATCTGCTCGAAACATTCCTCGCGGTAGCTCAGCACCCAAGCCTCGTTGCCGGCAAAAGCCTTCTTGAATCGCTCGCCTATCATCTTATAGGTGTTGAGGAGGTTAGGGGTAGAGATGCGCTCTCCGTATGGAGGATTCATCACGATGATGCTCTTCTCGGCAGGCTGCTGGAAGTCCTTGAAGTCCTGGTGCTGGATGGTGATATCCTTGGTGAGACCTGCTGCACGCACGTTGAGGTTGGCAGTGTTCACGGCCTTCATATCCACGTCGTAGCCGTAGATGTGGTGCTCGAACTCGCGCTCCTGTGAGTCGTCGTTGTAGATGGCATCGAAGAGATCCTTGTCGAAATCATTCCACTTCTCGAATGCGAATTCCTTGCGGAATACACCTGGAGAGATGTTGCGGGCGATGAGGGCAGCCTCGATGGCGATGGTGCCTCAACCGCACATTGGGTCGATGAAATCGCACTCGCCCTTCCAGCCGGTCATCAGGATCATGCCTGCTGCGAGCACCTCGTTGAGCGGTGCTTCTACCTGCTCCTGGCGGTATCCGCGGCGGTGGAGGCTCTCGCCACTTGAGTCGAGGCTCAGTGTGGCCTTGTCTTCAGCGATGTGGATATTGAGACGGATGTCTGGGTTGGAAACGCTGATGTTAGGACGTGTGCCCATCTTCTCGCGGAACCAATCTACGATGGCATCCTTTACCTTATAGGTTACGAATCGGGAGTTGCGGAACTCCTCTGAATAGACTACAGAATCTACCGAGAAAGTCTTCTTTACATCGAGGATGTCGTCCCACTTGATTTTCTGCACCTCGTCGTAAACCTCCTCTGCGCTACGAGCCTTGAAGTGCTTGATAGGCTTGAGAATACGGATGGCAGTGTGCAACTGGAAGTTGGCACGATACATCATCTCCTTGTCGCCTGTGAAAGATACCATGCGGCGACCTATTTGTACATTGTTGGCACCCAGCTGGGTGAGCTCCTCAGCCAAGACTGGTTCCAGACCCATAAAGGTCTTGGCAATGAGTTCAAATTCCTGTTCCATTATTGAATTCTATATCTAATAAACTTTGTTTTTCTTTCTTATACTTTTTTGTTTTCGGCTGCATATCCTTGGTCACCCATACGTTGGCTCCCACTACGCATCCCTTGCCGATAGTGATTCTGCCCAAGATAGTGGCATTAGCATATACGATGACGTCGTCTTGCAGGATAGGGTGGCGAGGTATTCCCTTGATAGGGTTGCCGTTCTTGTCGAGCGGGAAGCTCTTGGCTCCGAGGGTTACGCCCTGATAGAGCTTCACATTGTCTCCGATGATGCAGGTGGCTCCTATCACTACACCCGTACCGTGGTCGATGGTGAAGTGCTTGCCGATGGTGGCTTCCGGGTGGATGTCGATGCCCGTTTCAGAGTGGGCCAGCTCGGTCATCATTCTCGGTATCAGCGGTACGCCCAGCTTGTAGAGCTCATGCGCCAGTCGGTAGTTGGTGATGGCCTTGATGACGGGGTAGCAGGAGATGATCTCTCCCTGACTCACTGCCGCCGGATCGCCCTCGTAGGCAGCTTCTATGTCTGTGGCGAGTATCTTTCTGAGTCTCGGAAATTCCATGATGGCTTTGGCGGCGATGACTCCGGCTTTAGCCCTCTGGTGCTGCAGCTCAGCAGGGGTTTCGTGCTCGCAGTCGTTGGCAAAACAGAGACCGGCAAGAATCTGTTCGCTTAGCTTTTCATAGAGTTTTTCAACTCTTACTCCGATGTGATACTTGATGGTGGAGATATTGACGGATGAGTTGCCGAAATATCCCGGGAAAAGGATGGAGCGAGACAGACTGATGATTTCTTCGAGCGCCTTGCCCGAAGGGAGTGGATTTCCGTCTCGATGCTGATGAAATAGACCTTTCAGTGACTCTGGGCATGAAAGTTCCTCGATGGTCTCAGTCAGCTGATGAGTTAATGTATCTTTACTCATTGTTATTCAGTGTGTCAATAAATTCGTTGCAAAATTACAATAAAAGATTGAAATCTCCAAATCAAAAAGCCGAGATAAGCGATTTTTTTTCAAAACTGACTTTAAAAATATGTTAAAGGGTAGAATATTGGGGATATTTTGCAGGATTTGCTCGTTTTCTGAGTATTTTTGAGCATTAGGAATGTGGTGTGGTTGTGGGCTTTTGCTTGTAGGATGGCTGTGGACCTGTCTCTTATACACATCTCCGAGCCCACGAGACTAAGGCGAAT
>CAMBBY010000174.1 GCA_945863825.1 uncultured Prevotella sp.
TTGGGAACATGACGCTTCTCTCATACTCAGGATCATAGAATTCATACTCATCCTTGGCACAGATAATCTGCTCTTGGGCATCTTCCAAATCATCAAGCAAATCGTCTAAAGCCGAGCATTTTTCGATAATGTTCAGTCCTTTTAACTTCGCCATTTCTTTATTAATATCAAACTTCTCCATTGTATATCAATTAAAAATTCTGATGCAAAGATAGCCCATACCTGTGTAAGTTCGTTTCACACAATAAAAAAATTTTTCATGCGCAATGATTTTTCTCACGTTTCATCTAATTTTGCAGAAAATTTAATGAGCAAACATGAATATGGGCAAAGAATTATCAAATGGCAAGATAGATAAAGAAGCCATCAAACATGCCATCAAGACAAAGTATCTCAATAGTTACAAGGTGATTGTAGCGGGAGGACGTGACTTTGACAACTATGAGTTTCTGAAAAAAAGCTTGATGAGACTTTCGAATCTTTGGGAGACTTGGACGCTCACCCAATAGAAATCATTTCAGGGATGGCAGATGGAGCAGACATCTTAGGCATCAAATACGCCAAGGAGCATAAGCTAACAATGGTCCTATACCCTGCGAATTGGAAAAAATACCCGAGGAGGGGAGGAATCCTTAGAAACATGAACATGCTTGTTACGGCAACACATCTTGTTGCTTTTTGGGATGGCAAATCTCATGGAACCCAGCACATGATAGAAATTGCCAAGGAAAAGGGCATACCAGTATGGATATATAAATATTAAAAATTTGGATAATACATCTATAATTAGTAACTTTGCACTCATGAAGAATTTTGCCGCTATAGATTTTGAGACAGCCAACCAGCAACGAACCAGCGTTTGCTCCGTGGGCATTGTGATAGTAAGGGATGGTGAGATTGTGGATAGCTACTACAGTCTCATCAAGCCAGAGCCTGAGTATTATTCCTATTGGAACACAAGGGTGCATGGACTCACCATGGAGGATACCATGAATGCCAGGGTGTTTCCAGAGGTATGGGCTGAGATTCAGCCAAAGATAGAGGGTTTGCCATTGGTGGCCCACAACTCACCCTTCGATGAGGGATGTCTGAAGTCTGTATTTCAAATGTACCAGATGGACTATCCCGATTATGAATTCCATTGCACATGTCGTGCCTCCAGGAGAAAGTTGGGCTCTCTCCTACCCAACCACCAGCTACAGACCGTTGCCGCCTATTGTGGATACGACCTTACCTTGCACCATAATGCTCTAGCTGACGCAGAGGCATGCGCTTGGATTGCCAGGGAACTATTATAACTCTTCCAGCAAAGTATTAAATTGTATCCAGAATGGATCTTGCCGCATCGTATACTGAAGTTTGCGATCAAGCTTCAATTTGCCTAACACTTTGCCCGCATTTTCAGGATTACTCACCATCCAATAGATGCTGCAGACATTGTTGCCCTCCACAAAACCAACAATCAGTGGATATGGCACATCCTTACATTTGATGCGAAGGGATAAATCGATGGCACCTATCAAGTCCCAAAGGACTTTCTTCTCCTTTTCCGTGGGCAGACCCTGCTCGTCCATCTCTTCAATTGGAACTGTCACCTGACAGCACCACTTCAGTAAATTTCTCTTTTGGTAATTGCGCAGGCCAACATTTACCTTGCCCTCATAAAGCTTGTCTCCTTTCGTGAAGGTATTCAAATCCTCAAGCTCTTCCTTTGGACAAAGTTGATTGGCTCGTTTCCAGCCATAACTTATAGAATCTACCAAGCCTAACGACTTTTCCAAAAGTGCCAGGATACAGATGCCAGCACAAACGTATGTTATATATATCATAGAAATCATAAAATCGACAATTGAAACAATTGCTCCTTTAAGTTATTACTACCAGTAAATAATATGCCTTGTATTCCCACTTGGTTGGCGCCATCCATGTCCTTGTAGCAATACCAATATGCCTCTATATAGCGAGCATACTTGGAATTGGTCTGCTCCTGCATTTCAAAACTTCAACTGGAAGCTCCCAAGTTAACAAAATTCCAAAACTATCAGAATACGTTCCCCTTTCATTTGTCATATATATATATAAATAATGTGCAAAAATACATCACTCGTAGAGATAGAATATGCGTTCCATCATGTGCCACTTTTCATCGCTGGTAGCACCTTTGCCGCATTTTTGAAATTTGCCTACCACTTCTTCCCATTCTGCTTGTCTTGGGAGTGTGGCAAGTTCTGCCATTGATTTGTCCCAATCGAAATCTTCCGGCGCATCAACTATCATCACCAGTCTGTTGCCGAAGATGTAAATCTCCATCTCCAGAATGCCTACCTGTCGGATTCCATCTCGAATTTCCTTCCATTGCACACCCTCGGAATGCAATTTGCGATATTCACGGATAGCCTCTTCATCCGATTCTAACTCCAACCACTGTACGTAGCGCTTGGTGGCTACGGGATATTTCTTCTGTTTATAACCTTCCATCATTTTCTATATTTAATTCATGTTTTACATTCGTATTCTGTTTATTTTTGTAAAAATATAAAAAAGTATGAGGAAAACAAGTCAAACTATTGATATTTTGTTTATTTTTGCAATATCGTTTTGCAAATGCTGCATGATCACTAAGGAAATACGGCACTTTAAAGCACATATTAAAATATATCATCATAAAAATTATATCAGATGAAAAAACTATTTCTATCCCTCGCCTTTCTGCTCCCTGCTATGGGAATGATGGCACAGACACAGGTCAAAACTGCTGAAGGTATCCTCGAAGGAAAGGAGCTCTCTGGCATCAAGGTTTTCAAAGGTGTTCCGTTTGCAGCACCTCCTGTAGGTAATCTCAGATGGAAGGCTCCGCAACCAGTACAGAAATGGGAAGGTGTGCGCGAGGCTAAGGAATTCGGAGCGAACCCGATGCAGGAACCTATCTTCGGTGATATGAACTTCGGAACAAAGAACAATAGCGAGGACTGTCTCTATCTGAATATATGGACTCCCGCCAAGACGATGAAGGAGCATCTGCCAGTATTGATTTATTTCAATGGTGGAGGATTGATGGCTGGTAGCGGAAGCGAACCTCGATATGCGGGCGATGCAATGGCGAGAAAGGGAATCATCTCTATCACAGCCAACTACCGTGAGGGCATCTTCGGTTTCTTTGCTCATCCTCAACTCTCTAAGGAAACATCCTATAAGGGCTCCGGCAACTATGGCTTCATGGACCAGGTAGCTGCTATCCAATGGGTAAAGAATAATATCGAGGCTTTCGGTGGTGATCCTGACCGCATTACCATTGTAGGAGAATCGGCCGGTTCCATGTCGGTTAGTGCCCTGATGGCTTCTCCTCTCTGTCAGGGGCTATATGCACAGGCTATGGGTTCGAGCGGTTCGGTGATGGGGTTCAAGAAAGTTGCTACACTGAAGGAAGCCGAAGAGAAAGGCGTGCAGCTTGCCCAGAAAATAGCCGAGAAGATGGGCAAGAAAACGGGCAAGAAGGTGAAAAAGAACGTAGGTATGAAGAACCTCAACGAACTTCGTGCCCTGCCTGCCGAAGAACTGATGATGCTGGCGGGAGTAAGAGCGGTTCCTGTCTATAATATCGACGGATATTTTATGAAAGAACAGCCTGTAGATGTCTTCGCCAAGGGCGAGCAGACCAAGGTGCCTCTGCTCATTGGTGGCAACAACCAGGAGATGACTCCATGGGCAGTATTGATGGGCAAGCAACCTACCGTTGAAAATCTGAAGGCTGGTGCCAAGGCTACTTTCGGAGAAGAGAACATCGATGAACTCTTCCGTCTTTACGGAATCAACAGCGACAAGGATGTGTTGGAGCAGCCGGGTGTGAATCTGGCTTCGGATATCTTCCTGGATTATTCTACCTGGAAGTGGGGTAACATGCACAAGCTGACCGGCGGACAGCCTGTTTATCGCTATCGCTATTGTCATCCTCGCCCAGCAATGGCCATCAAGGGCAAGGTGGCAGCTTTGGCTGGCGGCGTGGTAGATGCTAAGGAAGGTGCTGCTCCTGCTCCACAGGATAAAGGTGCCGTCCACTCTGCCGATATAGAATATGCAATGGGCACTTTACCTACCAACCGCGTGTTCAACTGGCAACCGGAGGATTACATGATTAGCGAAATCTTCAGCCAGTACTATGTGAACTTTGTGAAGACGGGCAATCCAAACGGTTTGGGTCTGCCGGAATGGCCATCTACCAACGGCAAGTCCGTAGCTCCTGTGCTTCAGATAGATGTGAATACTGAGGTAAAAGCTGATGCCCAGATGGAGAAGCGCTATGAGTTTATTGACCAACTGTTTTGGAAAGAAAAATAATCTTTTTGCTGCATTCAAAAGCTTTATAATTTTGTCGCAGATAGAATGATAAGGCTGATAAAGCAGAATAAAATAATAGAATTCATGTTTCAGAAATTCATTATCAATAGAGAGGGTGTACTGAAATTCGGACACGTCTATTTGCATCGTGACATGCTGGCTCCAGGTGAGCAATGCACATACGGTGGAGGACTATGGAAAATCGACGAAAGTCGGGGAGCCATAGTCCTCTATGGTCGAAGCTTCGATTTCGGTCCTCCCGATTTTGACTACGTGAAACAGATAGACTGGTCGGGCTTGGGGCTGTCTCTTATACACATCTGACGCTGCCGACGATACTCCTTGTGTA
>CAMBBY010000175.1 GCA_945863825.1 uncultured Prevotella sp.
AGATTCGCCTTAGTCTCGTGGGCTCGGAGATGTGTATAAGAGACAGATCCACCACCTTGCCCATCAGCACACCAGCATAACCCGTTCCGAAAGGCACCATATAGGAAACATATTCGGTGGATGAAGCCGTGAAGATGAGACCGTAGAAGATGGAGTCCAGCATATTGCCGATGGCACCCGTCAGTACCAATGCCACGAGATAGATGTACAGTTTGCGGTGGGTTCCGCGCTGAATGATGCGGCGCAGATACCAGAACAGCACACAGATGGCAACAAGCCTCAACAGACTGAGCCAGAACTTGCCGATGAACGACATGCCCCATGCCATACCATTATTCTCGACGAACTCAATATAAAACCAATCTGTAACACGAACCGACTCGCCAAGGCAAAAATGGGTTTTGATATAGAGCTTGATAATCTGGTCGATAATCAAGAGAATCACTACCATTGCCGTGACGAGCCAGCCTGTCTTTACCTTTTTATTTTCTTTCATTTATTTACGATTTCTTGCCTCCTTGGAAGCTACACTCAATGTGGCATGAGGAACAGCACGAAGACGCTCTTTAGGAATCAGCTCACCAGTTTCACGGTCGATACCATAAGTCTTGTTTTCGATACGGATCAGCGCTGCCTCCAAACCCTTGATGAATTTCTGCTGGCGCTGTGCCATCTGTATGATCTCTTCCTTACTCTGGGCCTCACTACCCTCTTCGAGAGCCTTGTAGGTAGGTGATGTATCTACTATATCATTACTGTCGGAATGATTCAGCTGAGCCATCAACTCCTTGTAGTTCAAACGAGCCACTTTCAATTTCTCTTCAATAATAGCGCGGAACTCCTCGAGCTCCTCATCGCTATAACGTAGTTTTTCGTTAGCCATAGACATTTATTGTTATGCAGTTATTAATCTTGTTTATTTAGTTATTTTTGTTTCCGGATAAACAGCAGAAGTTAGAAGCAAACAGTTGGGGAAACTCCTTCTTGAGGGGAATTCCGGCTCCACTCGGGAGGAACTCCGGCTCTGCTTTTCGGGGATATTCCTGACTCCTTACTTCTAACTCCTTACATGATTTAATTCTTCTCTACGAGAATGTTCAACTTAAAGTCATCAAATTCGGTCTCAACACCTGCGTTGTCACCGATTTCGATGCTGTCTGCCAATACCTGACCCTTGATGTAGTCGCCGAATGCCTCGATGGCTGCGTTGGTCTCCTCATTGGAAGCCACTGTCACTTTGATGCGGTCGGTAATCTCCAAGCCGGTCTCCTTGCGGAGGTTCTGGATACGGTTGATCAACTCACGTGCCATACCCTCCTTCTTCAATTCTGGAGTCAACTCTACCTCAAGTGCCACGGTCAGATTGCCCTCGTTAGAAACGAGCCATCCTGGAATATCCTCAGAGATAATCTCCACGTCGGCTACCTCTACTACGGCTTCCTGTCCGTCGATATTCAATGTGATGTTGCCTGCCTTCTCGAAGGCTGCAATCTGATCCTGATCGAGTGCTGACATCTGGGCAGCAACACCCTTCATCAGCTTGCCGAACTTCTTACCCATCACTCTGAAGTTACACTTCACCTTCTTCACGAGAATGCCCTGACCCTCAATGAAGTTAACCTCCTTCACGTTCACCTCGTTCTTCAACAGACCAGCTACAGCCTCGATGTGTGCCTTCTGTACATCATCTACGGCAGGAATCATGATCTGCTGGAGTGGCTGGCGCACCTTGATGTTCACCTTGCGGCGCAATGCCAATACCATAGAAGTAATCTTCTGGGCGATGGCCATACGTTCCTCCAAGTCTGCATCGATAGCAGCTTCATCAGCTACTGGGAACTTATCCAGGTGTACGCTCTCCAACTCGCCGCCCAAGTCGTGATACAACTCGTCAGCATAGAATGGAGCGAATGGAGCCAACAACTTAGCCACTGTCATCAGACAAGTATAGAGAGTCTGGTAAGCGCTCAGCTTATCCTCGCTCATCTCCTTACCCCAGAAACGTTTACGGTTCAGACGAACGTACCAGTTAGAGAGGTCATCGTTGACGAAAGCGTCGATGAGACGGCCTGCGCGGGTTGGATCGTAGCCAGCCAACTCTCTGTCAACGCCCTTGATGAGGGTATTGAGTGAAGAGAGAATCCAGCGGTCGATCTCTGGGCGCTTCTCGAATGGCACCTGAGCAGCCTCAGCATCGAAACCATCTACGTTAGCATAGAGGGCGAAGAAGCTGTATGTATTATATAAAGTACCGAAGAACTTACGACGGGTCTCATCTACACCGTTAGGGTCGAACTTGAGGTTTTCCCAAGGCTCACTGTTGGTCATCATATAGAAGCGAACAGGGTCGGCACCATACTTGTCGATCATCTCGAATGGGTTGGTCACATTGCCCACGTGCTTACTCATCTTGTTACCCTTGGCATCGAGCACGAGACCAGAAGAGATGACGTTCTTGAAGGCTACGCTGTCGAATACCATGGTAGCGATAGCATGCAGGGTGAAGAACCATCCACGGGTCTGATCCACGCCCTCGTTGATGAAGTCGGCTGGATAGAACTTAGGAGGAATAGCATATCCCTCGTAGGTGCTGTGAATGAGTGCATCGCGGTCTGCCTCTGTGCCACGGGCCATCTCTCCCTCGAATGGGTAGTGGAGCTGGGCGTAAGGCATTGAACCAGAATCAAACCAAACGTCGATCAGGTCGCTCTCACGATACATTGGCTTGCCCTCCTCGTTGACCAATACGATCTTGTCAACGTATGGACGGTGGAGGTCTATCTTATCATAGTTCTCCTGACTGTAGTCGCCAGGAACGAAACCATTCTCCTTCAATGGGTTGCTCTGCATGATGCCAGCAGCCACAGACTTCTCGATTTCAGCATAGAGTTCCTCCAGACTGCCGATGCACTTCTCGCCACGGTTCTCATCACGCCAGATTGGCAATGGAGTACCCCAGAAGCGGGAACGTGAAAGGTTCCAGTCGTTCAGGTTCTCAAGCCAGTTGCCGAAACGACCTGTACCGGTGCTCTCAGGCTGCCAGTTGATGGTCTTGTTGAGTTCTACCATGCGCTCCTTGCGGGCAGTATCCTTGATAAACCAGCTATCCAATGGATAATAGAGGATAGGCTTGTCGGTACGCCAGCAGTGAGGATAGTTGTGCACGTGCTTCTCACTCTTGAAAGCCTTGCCCTCCTGCTTCAACTCGTAGCAGAGTACGATGTTCAGGTCTTCAGCCTTATCAGAAGCCTTCTTATCCCAAACACCATCCACATTAAACTGTGGATCGTAGGCATTCTTCACGTAGTCGCCTGCGTGATGAGCGTATGCCTCCTTGTTGACGCAAGCGCTTACGAAGTTGGCATCGAGGTCTTCGATGAGATAGAACTTACCCTGGAGGTCAACCATAGGGCGGGTCTCGCCCTTCTTATTAATAAGGCAGAGCGCAGGGATGTTGGCATCCTTGGCTACCTTGGCGTCATCAGCACCGAATGTAGGAGCGATATGAACGATACCGGTACCGTCATCGGTAGTAACATAGTCGCCGAGGATGACGCGGAAAGCCTCGCTGTCCATCTCAACAAACTTATCGCGACCATCCTCAGAAGCAAATACCTTCTCAGGATGAGCAGCAGCATATTCTGTAACGAACTGAGGCGCAAAGGCATCTACCTTCTCGCATGGCTTTACCCATGGCAGGAGCTGCTCGTAGTGCATGCCTTCGAGGTCGGTACCCTTCATGTGGTCGATGATGCGCCATGGGCACTGCTTCTTCTCCTTGTCGAATGGAAGGAGATTGCCCTCCTTGCACTCCTGGTCAGCCTTCAGATAAGAACCTACCAAAGCCTCAGCCATCACGAGTGTCATAGGCTCGCCATTGTAGAGGTTGTAGGTCTCGATGGCTACATAGTCAATCTTAGGACCCACACAGAGAGCCACATTTGATGGCAAAGTCCAAGGTGTAGTAGTCCATGCGATGAAATATGGTTTACCCCACTTGGTCCACTCTGCCTTAGGATCCTTGATGAGGAACTGGGCTGTGGTAGTGAGGTCCTTCACGTCGCGGTAGCAGCCAGGCTGGTTCAACTCGTGAGAGCTCAAACCGGTACCTGCACCTGGAGAGTATGGCTGGATGGTGTAACCCTTGTAGAGCAAGCCCTTGTTATAGAGCTGCTTGAGGAGCCACCAGAGGGTCTCGATATACTTGTTATCGTAGGTGATATAAGGATGATCGAGATCTACGAAGTAACCCATCTTCTCGGTCAATTCGCGCCACTCAGCGGTGAACTTCATCACGTTCTCGCGGCACTTGTGGTTGTAGTCCTCTGTAGAGATATACTTCTCAGAAGCCTTGTTGTCAATATCCTTCTTGGTAATGCCGAGTTCCTTCTCGACACCGAGTTCAACAGGAAGTCCGTGAGTATCCCATCCCGCCTTGCGGTGTACCTGGAAACCCTTCATAGTCTTGTATCTGTTGAATGTATCCTTGATACTACGTGCCAACACGTGGTGAATACCCGGGTGGCCGTTAGCTGATGGAGGTCCCTCGAAGAAGATAAAC
Source organism: uncultured Prevotella sp. (assembly GCA_945863825.1). Taxonomy (GTDB): domain Bacteria; phylum Bacteroidota; class Bacteroidia; order Bacteroidales; family Bacteroidaceae; genus Prevotella. Next base: position 4,562 of record CAMBBY010000175.1, read on the forward strand.
TGAGGGCAGCCTTCACGCTCGTCGATAGACTTGTGGAAGATATCGTTTTTCTCCCACGCTGCTAGTACGTCATTGCTGTCTCTTATACACATCTGACGCTGCCGACGATACTCCTTGTGTAG
>CAMBBY010000176.1 GCA_945863825.1 uncultured Prevotella sp.
GCATTATCCAGGCGACCTGTTCGTAGGTATGATTATCGGACTGATTACGGCTACGGCTTCATACTATGCCTTCCGACATTTCGCAAGAAACTATACAGATAAGTTTAAACCGAGTGGTATGAAACTCAGATATCAGAGATATCCGATATACACAGGACTTCTTTCCATTTGGGTGATGCTGATGGCTAGTGGAATCTTAGCTTACATCAATTAAGGCAGGTCTGAAAGAAAAGGACCAGCTGAAATAGAAGTTAAATTTAAGCAACAATAATTTAGTAACACAAAATCTTTAACGTATGAAAAAGTCAATTATGATGGCCCTCTGCATGGCAATGTTGGTATTCGCAGCATCTTGCGGCAACAAAAAGGCAGAAACAACAGCTGAACCTGCTAAAGTAGAAGTAGAAGTAATCACAGACTCTGCATTCCAGCAGAAGGCTGCAGGTGACTATGCAAGTCTTGACCAGAAGACAGTCATCACTTTGAACAGCGACTTTACTGTTACCACCAAGAACTACAAGAAGAACTACTACAAGTGGGAGTTCATGGTACAGCCACAGGGTTCTGAAGCAAACATCATGCTCGCAAGCAAGGGTATGGATACAGATATCAAGGATCAGGCAATCATCGATGTAGAGGAAGGCAAGATCGTAGTTAACAACGAGACATTCCGCAAGGCTGCCAAGTAATTTAAAAAGAAATAGCCTATGATTGTTTTTCCATGTGCCAAGATCAACCTTGGCTTGAACATCGTAAGCAAAAGAGAGGATGGTTACCATAATCTGGAAACCGTCTTCTATCCCATCCCACTGTATGATGCATTGGAAATCAAATACATGGATGAGAAATTTCCGAGCGATACCGCCTGCGACCTGAAGGTGACAGGCAATGTTGTGGATTGTGACGAGCAGAAAAATCTGGTGGTAAAGGCTTACCATATTCTGGCAGCCGACTATCAGTTGCCACGCATCCATACCCATCTCTACAAGAATATCCCTTCTCAAGCCGGTCTTGGCGGCGGTTCTTCGGATGCAGCCTTCATGATCAGACTTCTCGATGAGCGTTTCCGTCTCAACATCGGTAATCCAGAAATGGAACGTTATGCAGCCCGACTGGGTGCCGACTGTGCTTTCTTCATCGAAGCAGAACCTGCTTATGCGGAGGGTATCGGAGATGTGCTGATGCCTGCAGATGGTCCTGATGGCAATCTGCAAGGATACTGTCTTTGTGTCGTAAAACCCGACGTCGCTGTAAGTACCAAGGAAGCTTACAGTGCCATCACCCCGAAGAAACCAGCCAAGAGCTGCCGTGATATCGTGCGTCAACCGATAGAAACCTGGAAAGAAGAACTTGTCAATGATTTCGAGGAACCTATCTTCAAGATGCATCCGGAGCTGGCAGCCATCAAGCAAAAACTTTACGACCAAGGTGCAGCCTACGCCTCCATGAGCGGTAGCGGAAGTGCCCTCTATGGCATCTTCAAAGAAGAGCCAAAGGGAATCGAAGAACAGTTTGACGGCATGTTCTGCGAAGTGATGAAACTATAGCAGAAAGCCGTAATCAGATCAGTAAAGAAACTCTAAAAGGAAATAAACATGAATGAAGAAACTCATCAGAAGCTGATGAAGATTAAGCGAAGTTTTCGCCTCTTAATGAGTGGTCCTACCTCTCAGTCGATGACCCAGAAAGGCTTAGGCTATAAGATCAACTGGGGCGTACCTTTCATAGAACTGAAGAAGATGGCCTTGGAATATGGCAAGGATTATGAACTGGCCATTGAACTCTGGAAGGAAGACATCCGTGAATGCAAGATTCTTGCCACCCTCATCATGCCGGCAGAGAAGATGCTGCCAGAGATAACAGATATTTGGATGGAACAGGTCAAGAGTCAGGAAATGGCAGAGATGCTGGCATTCAATCTTCTGCAGTATGTGGATTATGCTCCTGCCATTGCCTATGAATGGATTGCCACAGACAAGACGCTTTATGAGATAGCTGGATTCCAACTATTGGCAAGGCTTTTTGCCAACGGACAGGAAGCCAACGAGAGAGGCATCAATGAGTTTCTCGACCAGGCTACAGTTGCCTTGCAAGGTGACAATATGGGTATCAAGCATGCTGCTGCCAACTGTGTATTGCGCTTTGCCGACCTCGGTGAAGAATACGAGAAGATTGCTCGCGCTGCCCTGAAGGGGATTTTTGAATTATAAACTTAATTCCAAAGAAGAAAAAGAAATTTCCTTCCTTTAGATAAAAAAAATCCTTTGGGATTAAGAAAAAGAAATTCCTTTCTTTAGATTTATTAAAAAAACTTTGGAATCAAGAAAAAGAAATCCCCTTCTTGGATTGAGAAAAGAAATCCCCCGCTCCACAAAAATCACTTGATTCTGATGAAGCGGGGGATTTTTATATCGTACTATGAAAATAGAATGTTCATCACATTGCAGATTTAATTCTTTTTCCCTTTTCTTTTCAGTTCCAGTTTTGGAATCTTCACTTTCTGTCCTGTTTTTATCTCAGAACATCCGTTAATGGCCTGCATATAGCATTCCATGCCAGGGCCCAAATAGAGTTTACTCAATCCAGCTAAAGTCTGACCACTCTTAGCCGTCACGGTTTTTTCTACGCCCACAATACGATAAGCACCCGTTCTGATGCGAGGATCGTTGAGATACTCAGAAGCCTTTTCAGCCATCTTCACGGCATTATTAGCTTGTGCCATCCGGATGCTGTCCTGCTTGGCCTTTTTCTTCATAGCCAACTGAGCATGGTCTGCCTGCGCATTGTTTGCCTGAGCACCATTAGCCTGAGCGCTCTCTACGTCCATCTTGGCAGAAAGATCTTTTTCATCGGAGGATGCAACAGACTTTGCGGTATCTACAGGCACTGCAGCCACAGGTTTGGATTGCGATTGGGTAGCCTTCAACTGCATCTCCATCTGCTCTTGGCGCGCCTGCATTTTGCCGTAAGTAAAGGCAAACCAGCATAAGCCACCCAAGAGAGCAACAAAGACCACACATACCAAGGCGACCACATATTTTGGTATCACCAAATGGTGGCGGTCAGAAGCATAAGTTTCAGAGAAATCATCTGCTGAGGTCTCAACGTTTTTCAATTCTGAAGACAAAGCAACGTTTTCTTCAGAAATCGGGGATTTCACTTCTTGAGGCTGCTCAACTTTCTGATTATTTTCCTGAGTCAACTCTTCGTTCAACAGACTCTCTTGAGACAGGTCATTTTTCTCTCCATCATCCTGAGACTGCAACTCTGCATCCGGCAGATTCTCCTGAGACTGCAACTCTGCATCCGGCAGATTCTCCTGAGACTGCAACTCTGCATCCGGCAGATTCTCCTGAGACTGCAGCTCTGCATCTGGCAGATTCTCCTGAGACTGTTCTTCCTCCCGAGACTGCCTTACGTTCTGATCAAGCTCTTGAGGCTGTTCTGCATTCTGCTCCTCTAAAACCACCTCGTCATCATGGCGTTCCTGCTCTTTCTGCAGCAGCAGTTCCTCTTCCCTTTCCATATTGGCGAATTTCTCGTCAATATCAGAGAAATCGACACCATCATTCACCACAACAGTTTCGAATTGGGCAAAAGGTTTGTTGATGATTTCCTTCATGATATTATCCGGAGTAAAAGAAATCTTATCGCGCCCCTCTATCAGGATTCGCTCACCGGTATTGACATCCACGCTCTCCCTATCTTTCACGGAAGTAATCTTGAAGGTACCCAGCCACTTCATCTTGAGCAACTTATCCTCCTGGATGCCGGCACCGGCAACCTCAAACATGGTGGCAATAAAGCGCTCCGCCTCAGCCTGGGTAAGTCCACGCTTGCTGGCAACAGCCTTAGCCAAAACAGACAAACTCGACTTATTCATCTTCCTCCCCTCCATTATTTATTTTTTCCTTGACGGAAGCAACAGGTCGGAATCCGAGCACAAGTTTCGGCGGAACCAGCTGGCGCTTCTTCGTGAGCGGATTGACCACCACGCGCTCCAGTCGTTTCTTCACCTCAAAGGTGCCGAAATCAGGAATCGTCACCTGTTCGCCCTCTTCAAACTGAGCAATCATCGCATCAATCACCTTTCTCACCAGGCGTTGAGTATCTTCCTGTGAGAATCCGGTTTTGCGAGCCAGTTCAGCTATGTATTGTTTATTGTTCATCTTATATCAATCTCCATAAAGATTCTTAGACCAATTCTCCATACAGATCAAACTCTTCACTTGAAGTAATCTTCACGTCATAGAAGTTACCCACTCTCAGTCGCTTGGTGGCAGGAATCAGCACCTCTGGATCCACCTCAGGAGAGCAGAATTCCGTTCTACCGATATAATAGTCGCCTTCCTTGCGATCGATGATGACCTTGAGCACCTTGCCCACCTTTTCAGCTTCCACTTCAGCACTGATATCCTGCTGAAGCGCCATCAACTGGTCCAGTCTGCTCTGCTTCACTTCCTCCGGAACATCATCTTCATAATGCTTGGCACTGTAGGTACCTTCCTCCTCCGAATAAGCGAAAGCACCCATGCGCTCAAACTTCGCCCATTTCACGAACTCCATCAGTTCCTGGAAATCCTCCTCTGTTTCTCCTGGGACTGTCTCTTATACACATCTCCGAGCCCACGAGACTAAGGCGAATCT
>CAMBBY010000177.1 GCA_945863825.1 uncultured Prevotella sp.
ATGGGGCAACAAGCACTATGTCACCACATCAGGTTTGATCGTTCACCCAGACTTCAGAGGTTTGGGATTGGCTAAACGTATCAAAAACTTGACCTTTACGCTTGCCCGACAGCGATGGCCTCATGCAAAAATCTTCTCTTTGACATCAGGTTCGGCTGTGATGAAAATGAACACCCAGTTGGGATATCTTCCTGTCACCTTCGCCGATCTTACTGATGACGAATCTTTCTGGCGCGGTTGTGAGGGTTGCATCAATGTAGATGTCCTCCATCGTACCAATCGCAAATACTGCATCTGTACTGCCATGCTCTTCGACCCAGAGGAGCATCTTCCTATCAAACTTCCTCAGGACGTGATAGAGAGAATCCGCAAGATTGACGGTCCATCTGCAGAGATTTAAATCCTTATATATAATAAGGTATTGACAAGAATGCCAATTTAACATTTCACATTTAACATTTCACATTAATCATAAGATTATGGCAAATAAGAAAGTTGTAGTCGCTTTTAGCGGCGGTCTCGATACATCATACACAGTAATGAAGTTGACCCAGGATGGCTGGGATGTTTATGCAGCATGCGCTAACACAGGTGGTTTCTCTGCCGAGCAGTTGAAGACCAACGAGGAGAACGCATATAAGTTGGGTGCCAAGGCATACGTCACTCTCGACGTTACCCATGAGTATTACGAGAAATCTTTGAAATACATGATTTTCGGTAATGTACTCCGCAACAACTGCTACCCTATCTCAGTTTCTTCAGAGCGTATCTTCCAGGCTATCGCCATCGCTCGTTACGCCAAGGAGATTGGTGCTGATGCCATCGCTCACGGAAGTACAGGTGCCGGCAACGACCAGATCCGTTTCGATATGACCTTCCTGGTAATGGCTCCTGGTGTAGAAATCATCACATTGACCCGTGATAAGGCGCTTTCTCGTAAGGAGGAGGTTGACTACCTGAACGAGCACGGTTTCTATGCAGACTTCACCAAGTTGAAGTATTCTTATAACGTAGGTATCTGGGGAACCAGTATTTGCGGTGGTGAGATTCTCGACCCAACCCAGGGTCTTCCTGAGGAGGCTTATCTGAAGCACGTTACTGCCAAGGAAGAAGAGGCTGAACTGAAGATTACCTTCGAGAAGGGTGAAATCGTGGCTGTCAACGGCGAGAAGTTTGATGATAAGATTGCAGCCATCCAGAAGATTGAGGAGATTGGTGCTTCTTATGCCATCGGTCGCGACTGCAACGTGGGTGACACCATCATCGGTATCAAGGGACGTGTAGCTTTCGAGGCTGCAGCTCCTAAGCTCATCATCGAGGCTCACCGCCTGTTGGAGAAGAGCACATTGAGCAAGTGGCAGCAGTATTGGAAGGATCAGGTAGGCAACTGGTACGGAATGTTCCTCCACGAGAGCCAGTACCTGGAGCCAGTAATGCCGGATATCGAGGCGATGCTGACTTCTTCTCAGCGCAACGTCAACGGTACTGCTATCCTGAAGCTCCGTCCATACAGTTTCCAGACTGTAGGTATCGATTCACCAGACGATTTGACCAAGTCTAAGCTCGGTGAGTATGGCGAGATGCAGCATGGTTGGACAGCCGAGGATGCGAAGGGCTTCATCAAGGTAAGCTCTACCCCACTCCGTGTTTATTATGGTATGCACCCTAACGAGGAAAGATAAATTAAGTGAAGAACGAAGAGTGAAGAGTGAAGAATTCAAATGCTTTTGTGATGGGAACAAAAAATATCAACGAGTATAATAGAGAGAATTCTCCTTTACATACGAAGAGTTATCTCTTTGCAGTGAGAATTGTAAAAATGGTCAAACATATCAATTCTTGCAAAAAGGAGTTTACCATTACAAATCAAATTCTTCGCTCAAGAACTGCCGTAGGAGCTTTAGTAAGAGAAGCAGAATTTGCCCAGAGTCCACTAGACTTTGCTAACAAATTATCTATTGCCCTCAAAGAAGCAAATGAGACATCCTATTGGTTAAACCTTCTTCATGATACAGATTATATTGATGAAAATGCATTCAAAAGCATAATCAGTGACTGTAATGAATTAATAGCACTCCTCGTTTCATCCATAAAAACTATAAAACAAAGAAATAATAAATAACAAGAAGGACAAGAGAATTCTTCACTCTTCGTTCTTCACTCTTCACTTAAATTATGATTAGAGTAGGTATTTTAGGAGCAGCTGGTTATACAGGAGGTGAGCTGATTCGCCTCCTTATCAACCATCCTGAGGCAGAGATTGTATTTGCCAACAGCGAGAGTAACGCCGGCAACCTGGTGGCTGAGGTTCACGAGGGATTGTATGGCGAAACAGACTTGAAGTTTACCGCCGAGATGCCTTTCGACCAAGTGGATGTCATCTTCTTCTGCTTCGGTCACGGCAAGAGCGAGGCGTTCCTGAAGGAGCACAATGTTCCAGAGAACGTGAAGATTATCGACCTTGCACAGGACTTCCGTCTTGCTCCAGAAACTGTGGTTGCTACCCAGCAGCCAACCCCAGCCGCTCACGATTTCGTATATGGTCTTCCAGAAATAAATGAATCAAAAATAGCCGTAGCTCAGCACGTGGCAAACCCAGGTTGTTTTGCAACTTGCATTCAACTTGGTTTGTTGCCTGCTGCTAAGATGGGCCTCATCAACAGCGATGTTTCTGTCAATGCCATTACCGGTAGCACCGGCGCTGGTCAGAAACCAGGTGCCACTACCCATTTCTCATGGCGCAACAACAACATGAGCATCTACAAGGCATTCAACCATCAGCACGTACCAGAGATTCGTGAGAGTCTGAAGCAGACACAGGGTTATCTCGATGCAGCCATCGACTTCATCCCTTACCGTGGCGACTTTGCCCGTGGTATCTTCGCCACAGAAGTGGTGAAGACCGACAAGCCTATCGAGGAAATCGTGGCAGGTTACAAGGAGTTCTACAAGGATGCCAAGTTTACTCACTATGTGGATAAGGCAATCGACCTGAAGCAGGTGGTGAATACCAACAAGTGCCTGGTTCATGTGGATAAGTATGGTGATAAGCTCCTCATCACTTCCTGCATTGACAATCTTCTGAAGGGTGCCGTAGGTCAGGCTGTTCAGAACATGAACATCATGTTTGGTCTCGACCAGACTGCAGGCCTCAGGCTCAAGCCTTCGGCTTTCTAAGTGAAGAACGAAGAGTGAAGAGTGAAGAATTCAAATGCTATTTTGGATGAGTCACGCTTCACTCTTACGTTATACTTCACTTGACAAGAACAATATCAGTTTAATCATAGAAGAATAAGAACAAAGTTTGGTTATAAAGCAAGAGAATTCATCACTCTTCGTTCTTCACTCTTCACTTAAATCTCTTCACTTAAATTATGAATTTATACGACGTATATCCTCTTTTCGATATTAATATTGTAAAAGGACAGGGCTGCAAGGTATGGGACGACAAGGGTCAGGAATACCTCGACCTCTATGGCGGTCATGCCGTTATCAGCATCGGTCATTGCCATCCTCACTATGTGGAGATGCTCACCAACCAGTTGAACAATCTGGGTTTCTATTCCAACTCTGTCATCAACAAGTTGCAGGTGAAACTCGCTGAGCGTCTGGGCAAGATAAGCGGTTATGAAGATTATCAGTTCTTCCTCATCAACTCGGGTGCTGAGGCAAACGAGAATGCCTTGAAGTTGGCTTCCTTCACCAACGGCAGAACCCGCGTGCTCTCTTTAGAAAAGGCATTCCACGGCAGAACATCCCTTGCCGTAGAGGTAACAAATAATCCAAAAATCATCGCTCCTATCAATGATAATGGTCACGTAACCTATCTTCCTATCAATGATTTGGAGGCTTGGGAGAAGGAACTTGCCAAGGGCGATGTATGCGCTTGTATCATTGAGGCTATTCAGGGCGTAGGTGGTTGCAACATGGTTACTCCAGAGTTTGCTCAGGGCTTGCAGGCTGCCTGCAAGAAATACGGCACTTTCCTGATTTGCGATGAAATCCAGTGCGGTTATGGCAGAAGCGGTAAGTTCTTCGCTCACCAGTGGTTGGGCATCAAGCCTGATCTCATCACCGTAGCCAAGGGTATCGGTAATGGTTTCCCTATGGGTGGCGTGTTGATTTCTCCAGAGTTTACCCCTGTATATGGTCAGTTGGGTACTACCTTTGGTGGCAACCATCTGGCATGTACTGCCGCTCTCGCCGTTCTCGATGTCTTCGAGAAAGAGAACCTGGTACAGAATGCGCATGAGGTTGGTGAATATCTCATCGCCCAGCTGAAGGAGTTGCAGAAGCGCAACAGTCACATCACAGAGGTTCGTGGCTGGGGCTTGATGGTAGGCGCCGTACTCGATATTCCTCACAAGGAAGTTCGCAGCAAGCTCATCCACGAGCAGCACTGCTTCACCGGTTGCGCCAGCACCAACATCCTCCGCATCCTCCCTCCATTGGTATTGACCAAGGAAAATGTGGATGACTTCATCGGAAGATTGGAAACGGTATTAAAGGAAGTATAGAAAGTGAAGAACGAAGAGTGAAGAGTGAAGAATTCAACAGCTCTTCAGTCATATATACAACCCATAAAAGAAATAGGAAACACTCCTATCGTGAGCAGCAAGCCCTTTGCGGTTTGCTGCTTTTTT
>CAMBBY010000178.1 GCA_945863825.1 uncultured Prevotella sp.
CCCCTTTGTCCCTTCTGCCTCTTTTGGTCCTTCCTCTATCAAGTACTATTATATGGCTGATAAGACGACGGGTTATATCTGTCTGACTATGTTCTCGGAAACTACTCTCAATGATTTCAGAAAAGTAGTTTCTGAGTTGAAGAAGAAAGGGATGAAGAATCTTGTATTGGATCTTCGTGCGAATAATGGTGGTCTTTTTGATGTGGCTGTGGCATTGGCTGATGAATTCCTGGATGGCGATAAAGTTATCGTTCAGACTCAGGGTGCTCATATTCCTAATGAGGTTTATAAGGCCAAGAATAAAGGAATGATGGAGAAAGGAAAGCTTGTTCTGTTGGTGAGTGATCTAACCAAGTCGGCTGCAGAAATCTTCTCTGCTGCTATCCGTGATTGGGATCGTGGTGTCCTGGTAGGCAAGACAACTTTCGGTAAAGGTCTTATACAGCAGACGATGCCTTTTAGTGATGGCTCTGCCCTTCGTATCACGGTAGCACGTTATCTGACTCCTGCCGGCATGTCGATTCAGAAGCCTTATCATGGTATGGTGTTTGCTGATTCTACCAAGACCTGGCAATCCCTACGTACTCATCGATTACTGAGATGCCAAGGTGGTGTGTCTGCTGATATTGATGTAAATCCATCTGCCGATTACATGACCAACTGGTTTTCGCTTCTTACTTATTGTGGAGTTCAGACTGCCGTAGCCAAGAAGTTCGTAGGCGACTTGAAAGAAAAGTTGTTGGAGAAATATCCTACATCCGATAAGTTCATCAAGGAATTTCAGACGACTGATGATGTGATGAAGGCCGTATGCCAAACTGCAGAACAAGCAGGAATTCCGATGAATCTCTCTGATTACGCCAAGTCTGAGGACATGGTAAGAGTGCAGATGAAAGCAGTCATCTGCAGTCAGCTTTATAAGGATAATAATCTCTATTACAAGTTGTTCAATTCCTACAATCATGTGGTGAACCGTGCCTTGGAGATTATAAACAGCAAAGAATACGATCAAATATTAGATAAGAAATGAAAAAAAGATATTTAGTATTTTTATTTGCGATGTTGGGATGTGCCGTAAATGCACAGAATTTCAACTTTACCTGTAATATCCATACTAAAGAATATGATGGATTGACCATTTATCTCTTGAAAAATGATGTTGTAGATAAGCAAAAATCAGAAAAGATAGACAGTTGTGTCATTAAAGAAGGAAAATATCATTTCTCCGTTGCAGCTCCAGATAGTGCTTGTTGGGGGATGGTTGCCTTACCTCCAAAAGATAAGAATTTTGTGTATGGCTTACCAGAACTCAGTATTCCCATAGAGCAGGGAAATATAGTGGCTGATTGTCATGGTTATACCCAAACGCTTCGAGGTGGTACTATCACCCAGCAGTATGATGACATGGTGCTCTCTCATGAAAGGGAATTGCGCAAACAGGTAGATCAGATGGTAGTCCAGCGTCAGGAAATAGAAAAGAAACGCTCTTATACAGATGCAGAAAATGAGGCTTATACCAAACGTCTGAATCAACTCTATCAGGGAAATCGCAAGTATATGTATGAGTTTATAGCTGCCAATATCAGCAATCAGATTGGTGCACGTTTATTTCTCACTTATGGCAAGGATTTCTTTCCTGCCGACTTTTACAATGAAATGCGTGGAAAGGTGAATCCTTCTTACCTTTCACGGGCAGAGGCTTTGCGACAGGCTGAGATTGACGCTCAGAAATATGCAGAGCAAGAACGAAAGGCCACTGCAGTTGGCAATCCATTCAAGGATTTTGATTCTAAAACCGTAGATGGTAAGGATATACGTTTTTCAGAATTGGTAGAGAAAGGTAAGGTTACCTTACTGGATTTCTGGGCTTCCTGGTGTATTCCTTGCATTCAGGAATCCAAGGAATTGAAGGAACTGTATAAAACCTATCATGAAAAAGGTTTTAATATCGTCAGTGTTTCACTGGATACCGATAAGCAGAAATGGCTTCATGCTATCCAAAAACATGATTTGCCTTGGATACATATTTCTACGCTGAAGGGTTTCAAGGATCCAGGAGCCATTGAGTATGCGGTCCAGGCGATACCTTATGTCATTCTGATTGATCGTGACGGAAATATCATCAATCAAAATCAGCATGGCTATATTTTGCATAATGCTATAAAGGAACAATTTAAATAAAGATTGAGTTGGGGACTGGGGAAAGCAGTATTACTTGCCTAATGGAGCAAGAACTTCATCTCCAGTCCTTTTTGCTGATGTCGCAAGCATTGCTGCTTTTTTTGTCATTTCTTATTTTCTTTTCCTACCTTTATAATGCCATTCCTGCTTCGTATGAAGCATATTGATAACTTTTTTCTTAAAAAATTATTTTACTTCAGTCAATTTTCCTGTCTGAGAGTCGATGATATAACCATGCAGATTGACATCCTTGGGAACGAGAGGGTGGTTACGAATGGTGTTGACTGTATTTCTGACAGAATCCTCTGTATCGTGAAAACCTTCCAGCCAATGATCAAGGTCGATACCGCAAAGTCCAATAGTATCAATGACATCCTGATGGATTCCTCTCTTGACCATGAGTTCCTTCATCTGTTGTCCGTTCATGTGGCAGGCACCACAGTTGGAATGGGCGATGACCATGATTTCCTTTACTCCTAATTCATAAATGGCAACCAGGAGGCTGCGCATGGCTGAGTCAAATGGGCTGATGACCAGTCCGCCTGCATTCTTGATGAGTTTAGCATCTCCATTTTTCAGTCCGAGAGCTGCTGGCAGGAGTGCCGTCAGTCTGGTATCCATACAAGATAAGATAGCAAGTTTCTTGTCTGGGTACTTGCTGGTTAAATACTTCTCATAACCCTTATTGGCTACGAACTGTTTATTATACTTGATAATTTCTTCAATAATCATAGTGTCTATTTTATGGTGAAATCAAAGATTGAAGTTTCCTTTGTATGTATTCTGCCATGATTGTAACTGGTTGAAAATCAGATGCAAATATAACGAAAATACCAAATTCGAGAAATAATTTATTCTTCCTTGATAATCCAATCACTAATCGTTCGCTGATTGCTATCGAAATTTACGCCTATTTTAAACAAGCGCTTGCCGTCGGCGGAATAAGGAATCAGATATCCCTTGCCGGATTTCCTCATTAGGCACGCCTATGGTATAAACTCCTATCTTTGGATTATATTTGTTTATTGAGAGAACTCCATATTGGAATAGGAAAGGAATAAAATCAGCCTCCCCAAAAGGTTCTTCAGGCAAATCGTTAACTTTATAAGTTTTTGCTATATCAAATTGGTCAAGGTACTCCGTTACTTTTTCATGAAAAGATAAATCACCAAACCAATATGGAGCAATGTCGCGTGCATTCAATGCTTTTACCAAGCTGAATGGATTGAAGACATCCTCAGATTTCTTGCTGAAATGATAACCATCATAGAATCGTGTCAACTCTGTCAGACATTCCTCATACGTCATGCCAAGATCATCGCCCAATGCCTCAATATCTGGTTTCATCTGCGTAATAAGTTCCGTCTTACTGATACCACAGATAGCTGAGTACTGGTCGAACATACTGATATTGTCAAGGTTGTTGAGTTCGCTGAAAATGCTAAGTTGCGAGAACTTCGTGATACCCGTGATGAAGGTGAACTCTAAGTAAGGGTCGAGCATCTTAAGAGGACTATAGAAATTCTGCATGATGCGACGCAACTGACTAAGATTATCTTTCTCATGCACCACATCCAGCAATGGGGCGTCATATTCATCTATAATGACCACCACCTTTTCGCCTGTCTGCTCGTATGCCTTCTTCACTAGATCTTTCAAACGGAGATTTGCATCCACCTGATGTGTCTTGTATCCCCAGCGAGTTTCCTGCTCTTCAAGCATATCAGCCAAATATCTTTCCAATTGCTCCACGCTCATGTGTTTGGCACCGCTCAGATCAAAATGAAGCACTGGATGCTTGATCCATTCCTTCTCATAATCTGCAATGGCTAATCCTTCGAAAAGTTCTTTCCTTCCCTCAAAATAAGCTTGAAGGGTAGAGGCAAAAAGAGATTTTCCGAATCGTCTTGGGCGACTCAGAAAGACGTACTTCATTTTTTTCTCTCGAAAATCAACGATGTATTTGGTCTTATCTACATAGAGATAATTGCCCTCTCGGATATTCGAGAATGTCTGTATTCCTACAGGATAGAAATTTACTATTTTTGCCATATTTCCACGTGCTTTACGTTTTGCGCTGCTAAATTACAAAGAAAAGCTGAATTAGCCAAGCATAAATTCAAATATTTCCCTTTCTGTTTCTAACTATGTCATTTGGCACTGGTAAACAAGTCATTTCTCTTTTCATCTTTTCGCTATTTTATTTATTTTGGCTGCAAAGGTAGTAAAAAACAGCTAAGCCATGTGTTCTGCGATATATCGCAATTTCTTTAAGAATCATTAGCAGACTTTAACAGAACTGCTTTGATGTTCTCAAGATTTAGCAGGATTACTCAAAAGGAATAAAACATTACAAAATAAAATGGAGGTGACAGTGACACCTACTTTTCAACTTTATTTTTATGCATTGGAGACCCTACCCTCCAATTTGGATGTCTCCCTCTGATTAGCAATC
>CAMBBY010000179.1 GCA_945863825.1 uncultured Prevotella sp.
GATTGATATAAGTAAGCTCTGAGTGATTGACATACTTGCTCTTGGCAGGTTTGTCATAAAGCCATACCCAAAGACCCATCCAGACATAACCGAGCACACCGATGATGATGAAAGCCCACTCCCAACCCATGGCGCGAGCCAAGAGAGGAATAGTAGCTGGAGCTGCCAATGCACCTACAGAAGCACCACTATTGAAAATGGCTGTAGAGAAAGCACGGTCCTTCTTTGGGAAATACTCTGCTGTTACCTTGATAGCTGCAGGGAAGTTACCAGCCTCACCAACGGCAAGAATCAAACGGCAGGAAAGGAAAAGCCATACACTGATAGTGGCAATAGCAACTGCTGCATCACTACCAGCCTGAACCTGGCGCAAAGCTTCAATAGAATCATAGCCTTCTACCTGCATAGCTACCCAACCGCAACCTGCATGCATCACAGCACCTGTTGACCATACGAAGATGGCGATGAGGTAACCTTTCTTAGTACCCATCCAATCCACAAACTTACCTGCAAAAAGATTTGCAATGGCATAGAAAATGGAGAAGAGACCGGTAATCGTACCATAGTCATCATCAGTCCAGTGGAACTCTGGAGCGATAAAATCTTTCCATGTTAATGACAAGACCTGACGGTCCATGTAATTCACGGTGGTTGCCAAGAAAAGCAACGCGCAGATGACCCAGCGGAAGTTAGACATCTTACTTGTTTTAATAGCGTTCATACTTATTATAGAGTCTGTTTAAAATTAGCATTTAAATGAGAACGAAAAATCTCTTGTGGACAAATAATGCCCACAAGAGGATTATTTTCATATTATTTCATCTCAGGAATTTTAACTACCTGCATATCATTATAGATCAGGTTCTCACCGGCCATACCCCAGATAAAGGTATAGTTGCTTGTACCAGCTGCGCAGTGAATAGACCACTCTGGAGCAATCACAGCCTGCTCGTTGTTCAACCAGATAGGACGAGTCTCCTGTGGTTCACCCATTATATGGAGAATCTTCTGACCCTCTGGCACATTGTAATAGAGATATGTCTCCATACGACGGAGGTGAGTATGAGCTGGCATGGTGTTCCATACAGAACCCTCTTTCAACTCTGTTACACCCATCTGCAACTGGCATGTACGTACACCAGCAACACCATCGATAATCAACTGATGGATAACGCGGTCATTACTTTCCTTCAAGCTACCTGCCTTGATGTTGTTAGCATCCTTCAATGTTACCTTCTTAGTAGGAAAGGTCTGATGTGCGCAAGCACTGTTCATATAGAACTTAGCTGGCTTATTGGCATCCTTGCTGGCTACTTCAATATTCTTGGCACCACGACCTACATAGAGAGCCTCCTGGAAACCGAGCGTATATTTCTTGCCATCTACAGTAACAGTACCCTCACCACCGATATTGATGATACCCAACTCGCGGTTGTCGAGCAGGTTCTTCTGATCGTTTGGCTTGTCTGTATAAAGAGGAGCGATAGAAGTCAACTTCAAAGGAGCTGTTGTTGGCTGCGCGCCACCAATCAGAAAACGGTCAAACATTGTGTAAGTCCAGTTTACCTCACCTGGAGCAAAAACCTTCTCAATGGCATATTCACCACGAAGACGGTCTGTTGTGTAATGCTTTGCATCCATTGGGTTGCTTGCATAACGAACATTGTAATTAGTGTAAGCATTTTCTGCCTTCACTTCATAAGCACTCTTGCAGCACTGTGCAAAACCAGCACCAGCAACGAGCAACATTGCAAATGATAATAATACCTTCTTCATTACTAAAATCTTTATATTATTTTTTATTTTTCAGAATTATTTCTATCTTTCTGTTTATTTCTGCAAATCCTCAGCAGCCTTCTTCTCTTCTTTCACGATGCGCTGACGGTTGATAATCATCAAAGCTACAGTGATGACTGTGAGTACACCCATACCGATGTATGAAAGTTTCACACCTCTATAGATAATCCATCCGAAGAGAGATGAGGCAAAGTCGAGAGCACCACCTGAGAAACCTGCAGGAATGTGAGCAGCCTTGTCAGCTGTTGCAGCATATACCTGATTGGCAGCCAAGGTAAAGTCTGGAGCCATATCGGTTACAAAATAAAGACCGATTACCAGAGCAAAGAGACCGATAATAAGGGTCTTTACTACATTACCTTTGGTAAAAGGCAATATCATTGGGAAGAGGTAGAACATACCTGCCAAAGATGCCAATGGCAAGAACTGGTTGCCAGGCAAGAATACTGCGATAGCCAAGATAGCAGGAATCAAGATGACAGATACGACCAATGTTGTAGGATGACCGATAACAAGAGCAGGACTCATACCGATATGTACCTTCTTACCATTGAACTTAGACTTCACCAATTCCTGAGTCTTTTCTGAGATAGGCTTCAAACCTTCAATAAACAAAGAGGTAATACGTGGAATCAGTTCCATCACCGCTCCCATGGTAACACCTAAGAGCAATACCTTCTTAATATCAAGCTGCGCAGCCCAACCGATCAGGGCACCAACGATGACACCGAGAACCAACGGTTCACCTAATACACCAAACTTCTTCTTCAAACCCTCTGCATCGATATCCAACTTAGAGAATCCAGGAATCATATCCAGAAGTTTGTTGAAACCGATAGCCAAAGGCATAAAACTCTGGCAGAAAGGCTGAGGAATAGAGATACCATCCAAATCATAATATTTCTGGAATTTCTCTGCTGTCAAGTCTGCACAGATCAGAGTAATGATGTAGCAAACGATTGCTGCGAAATAACCCCACAACAAACTTTGACCCATCACGAAGTAAGCTACCGCACCGATGAAAGCAAAGTGCCAGTAGTTCCAGAGGTCAATATTGACCGTACGGGTTGTCTTGGTAATCAACATCAGGAAATTGACACCCAGGCAGATAGGGATAATCAATGCACCCACCGCAGTATTATAGGCAACTGCTGCTGCAGCTGGCCAACCCATATCGAATACATTTAACTGCAGATGATAAAGGTCGGAGATTGCTTTCAATGGGTCATTGAAGTTAGTTGTCAACAAAGCAGTAACAACACCCAAGCCTACGAAACCCACGCCTACGAAGAGTCCCGACTTCAGTGCCTTACCGAATTTCATGCCAATACACAAGCCGATGACGGTAAAGATGATTGGCATCATCACACTCGCACCTAAGCTAATGATATAGCTAAATACCTGTTCCATTTTAAATTTTAATGAATGTTAGTTAATAATTTTGGGCACCCATATAAAGGTGCAACATTGATTTGTTTCAAGTTTTATGGGCACAAAGATACGCTTTTTTCTTTAAATTCAATATGTTTTCATTAAAAATATTACTTAAAAAAGAATCCCACCCGATATTTTCGGATGGGATTGATATGATTTTGTACATTTTCAACAGATTTTCGCCTCTGTTTAATCCTGATAATACACTCTCTTCACACGATTACTGATAGTAGTCAGCACCTCATAAGGTATCGTGTCGAGAATATCACTGAGCGTTTGCACTGGCAATTGCTCTCCAAAGATTTCCACACTGTCGCCTTCCTTGCAATCTATGCCTGTCACATCGATCATGGCTACGTCCATACAGATGTTACCCACATACTCTGCTTTCTGACCATTGACCAGACAATAAGCGTGGCGGTTGCCGAGATGACGGTTCAAACCATCAGCATAACCGATTGGAATGGCTGCTATCACGCTGTCCTTATCCAGAATGGTCCTGCGACTGTAGCCGATACTCTCCCCTGCCTTGATGTGATGCATCTGCAGGATAGTCGTCTTCAGGGTACTTACACAATTGATGGTCTTGTTGTTGCGGGAATTGATACCATAAAGTCCTAATCCCAAGCGACACATATCCAACTGTCTGTCAGGGAAATGCTCTATACCTGCAGAATTGCAGATATGGCGCAATATCTTATGATCGAAGGCTGCCTGCAACTGCTTGCTACCCTTATCAAACAATGCGAACTGCTGGGCAGAAAACGCATCAAAGGAATCATCATCACTACCTACAAAATGCGAGAACACACTTCGAGGTATGATGGCATTCTGATGTTTCAGTCGTGCTATCAATTCTTCCATATCATTTTCCGGGTCAAAGCCCAGACGGTGCATACCTGTATCCAACTTGATATGTACAGGGAAACCAGTAACACCCTCTTTTTCTGCAGCCTTGATCAGTGCGTCCAGAATACGGAAAGAATAAACCTCTGGCTCCAAATCATAGTCGAACATGGTCTTGAAGGCTGTCATCTCCGGATTCATAATCATGATATTGCTCGTAATACCATTCTTGCGAAGCGTAACACCTTCATCGGCTACTGCTACAGCAAGATAATCCACACGATGATCCTGCAATGTCTTGGCGATCTCTACCGCTCCGGCTCCATAACCATCCGCCTTGATCATGCATACCAACTTGGTCTCTGGTTTCATGAACGAACGGTAATAGTTCAGATTGGCCACTACTGCATTCAGATTTACCTCCAATGTGGTTTCATGCACCTTTTTCACGAGTAATTCAGTCAACTGGTCAAAGCCAAACTGACGGGCACCCTTGAGCAGGATGACCTCATCGCGCAAGGAAGCGAACACCTCACTCTTGATAAAGTCC
>CAMBBY010000180.1 GCA_945863825.1 uncultured Prevotella sp.
AGATTCGCCTTAGTCTCGTGGGCTCGGAGATGTGTATAAGAGACAGCATCAAAAGTAGTGCCGTAGAGATGGCAGGAATTCTCGGTTGCATTTCCGTTTCTCGTGCGGAGTTTCGCTACATCATCCTTGGTACGGAGAATACTCGTCACAATGATCTTGTGGAGCGGAATGCCTTTGATTTGGAGGGAGTCGAAATAGGCCCTTCCTATATCCTGTAGCAATACCGATGCACGTGGAACGAGATAAGGGATACTGCTATTGAGTTTGTCAACATAAAAAAAAGGATTACTACCCACATAGACCAGCGCTCCCTTGCTGTGTTCTGCCTCATCGCGGTTCCGAACTGGCTTCACCCCATAGCGGTTGGCTGCTTGTATCTGCACATCCTGCTGGTCAGGGAACGTATTTCCGAAATGCGGAACAGAGAATATGCGGTGCTTCACTTCCTTACCATCCTTGTCAAAGAAAATCGAACTTCCCTTCGCAGCAGAGTCCAGAAGCTGTTCTGATGCAGCATCCACCGTCATTCCGGCATTCGCCAGTTGGTCGGCAGAGGCACCATTTGACTGGGAGGCATTAGATGGTGAAACTTCCACCTCCCGTGCCGCATCATCCTCGGCCAGCAAAGCAGCAGAATCATTTTTCAAAGAATCGGCTGCCTCCGCTTTTGTCAAACGGGATTCTGCCACGCTCGGATTCGCCACTCTTATCAGGGCGAGAATCAGGACTACTACGACAAATCCGAGCAGAAAACGGTTTTTGCCCGACATGACACGGAGAATCCTGAAGATATTTCGTATGATTTCTTTCAATTTCATGATTTGAGTATTTTCAATTTCATTCTGATCAAGCTCCAGTTTCAGAGGATTACTTTCTTCCATCTCTTAAAAAAGGATTCCAACCAAGGTCCTCATAGGAGATAAGCCCCTGCCTCATTCCAACGAGGGAAAGAATCCCAGACCAGAAGCCAAACTTTCAGACCTGTCCGATCAAAATGTAGTGCAAAAGTACGGCAAAAAAACGAAAATGCAAAACTTTTTAAAGTCTTTTTAAGCAAAACATATCAGAAATTTTGCTCATTTCAAGGAAAAATAGTAATTTTGCAGCGTATTAATATCATATAAGTTTAAACTACATTATTTTTTAGAGTTTTGATAGAGAAACATATTGTACTCGAAGACGTTGACCCAGTGATGTTCTACGGAGTGAATAACAGTCATCTGCAGATGATCAAATCACTGTACCCGAAGTTGCGTATCGTTGCACGCGACAATGTACTTCGTGTGCTCGGCGACGAGGAGGAAATGGCGAAAGCGGAAGAAGAAATAGAGCAGATGCGCAAGCACTTGGTGAAATACAACATGCTCAACGAAGAGGATATTCTTGACATTGTGAAAGGCAAGCAGACCAAGGCCGATTCAGCTAAGGGTGTACTGGTATATAGCATCAGCGGAAAGCCTATCAAGAGCCGGAGCGCCAATCAGCAGAAGCTCATCGATGCATACGAGAAAAACGACATGGTATTTGCTGTAGGCCCTGCAGGAACAGGTAAAACCTACCTCAGTATCGCACTTGCAGTAAAAGCTCTCAAGGAAAAAACAGCCAAGAAAATCATCCTCTCACGCCCTGCCGTAGAAGCAGGCGAAAAACTCGGTTTCCTACCGGGCGACATGAAAGAGAAAATAGACCCTTATCTGCAGCCGCTCTATGATGCCTTAGAAGACATGATACCTGCCGTAAAACTGCAGGACATGATGGAAAAGCATATCATACAGATAGCTCCACTTGCCTTCATGCGCGGACGCACACTGAGCGATGCCGTAGTCATCCTCGACGAGGCGCAGAACACCACCTCCCAGCAAATCAGAATGTTCCTCACCCGTATGGGTATGAACACCAAAATGGTAATCACGGGAGACCTCACGCAGATAGACCTGCCAAGAGAACAGCGAAGCGGACTGAAAGAGGCCCTCAAAATACTCGAAGGTGTGGAAGGTATCGGAGTGGTCAACCTCGGGCAGAAAGATATCGTAAGACATAAGCTTGTGACACGCATCGTAAATGCATACGACAAATACGACAAAGAAAGAGCTGAAGCCCGGGAAGCAATGAAAGCTGAAAAGACAGAAAATTCAAAATAATTTAGAATAAGGAACCGGAAGAAAGCCTACCCTGAGCAAAAGAAAGGAATAGGATTCCCTGAGCAAGAGAAAGGAAAGCCGACAGAAAGTTCGAAGTTCAAAATTCAAAGTTCAAAATAAAAATGAAAGCATTAACAAAGACAGATTTCCATTTCGATGGACAGAAGAGTGTTTACCACGGTAAAGTACGTGATGTGTATGACATTAACGACGACATCCTCGTGATGGTCGCTACCGACAGAATCTCAGCGTTCGACGTTGTGCTGCCAAAAGGCATCCCATTCAAGGGACAAGTACTCAACCAGATAGCTGCGAAGTTCCTGGATACTACGACAGACATCTGTCCTAACTGGAAGTTGGCTACACCAGACCCTATGGTCACCGTAGGTGTGAAGTGCGAAGGTTTCCGTGTTGAGATGATTATCCGCTCTATCCTCACAGGTAGTGCATGGAGAGAATACCAGAAGGGTTGCCGCGAAATCTGTGGTGTGAAACTCCCTGAAGGTATGCGCGAGAACCAGCGTTTCCCAGAGCCAATCATCACTCCAACCACAAAGGCTGACGAGGGTCACGACATGAACATCTCTAAGGAAGAAATCATCGCCCAGGGCATTGTTAGTGCTGAAGACTATGCAGTGATGGAAGACTACACCCGCCGCATCTTCGCTCGCGGACAGGAAATCGCAGCCAAGCAGGGACTCATCCTCGTAGATACCAAATATGAATTTGGCAAGCGCGACGGCAAGGTTTACCTCATCGATGAAATCCACACTCCAGACTCAAGCCGCTACTTCTACGCTGATGGTTACGAGGAGAAATTCGAAAAGGGCGAGCCACAGCGCCAGCTCTCTAAGGAATTCGTACGCCAGTGGCTCATCGAGCACAACTTCATGAACGAGCCTGGACAGACCATGCCAGAAATCACCGACGAGTATGCAGAGAGTGTGTCAGACCGCTACATCGAACTCTACGAGCACATCACAGGCGAGAAGTTTGACAAGGCTACCGAGGAAGGCGACATCGCTGCCCGCATCGAGAAGAACGTAAGCGAATGGCTTGCAGCAAGAAAGTAATCATTCCTGGGAAATAATCATTCCACAAAGAAAATAGTTTTTCCCTGAAAAGAGTACTATATATATTAATGTACAAGCAAGAACAAATTAAGCCCTATGAAGGCGAAGGAGAAAAGGGCAAGTTGGTAGAAGAAATGTTTGACAACATCGCTCCTACCTACGACACTCTCAATCATCGCCTCTCATGGGATATCGACAAGGGGTGGCGCCGCAAAGCCATCGGGCTGCTGCAGCGCCACTATCCTGAAAAGATGCTCGACATCGCTACCGGCACCGGCGACTTCGCCATTCTGGCGGCCAAAATGCTGCATCCCCAACAGCTCATCGGAGCAGACATATCCGAGGGCATGATGGAAATCGGAAGACAGAAAGTGAAAAAGGAAAATCTGCAGCACATCATCAGCTTCAAGAAAGAAGACTGCCTGCACCTCTCCTTCCCAGACGAAACCTTCGATGCAGTGACGGCAGCATTCGGCATACGCAATTTCCAAAACCTCGACCAGGGACTCAAGGAAATGTGCCGAGTACTGAAGAAGGGCGGACATCTGAGCATCGTGGAACTCACACATCCCGTGAGATTCCCGATGAAGCAGCTCTTCCGCATCTATTCCCACACGGTATTGCCGATATACGGCAAGCTGATCTCTAAAGACCAGAGTGCCTACAACTATCTGACGGCCACCATCGAAGCCTTCCCGCAGGGAGAAACAATGATGGAGGTGCTGAAGAAAGCCGGTTTCGAAAAGGCAGAATTCAAGCGACTCACCTTCGGCATCTGCACGATGTATTTCGCAACAAAATAAAAACAAAAAATAATCAGAATGGACAAGTATGGACTCATAGGTTACCCTCTAGGACATTCGTTCTCAAAGAATTACTTCAACGAGAAATTCGAGAACGAGGGCATCGATGCTACCTACATCAACTTCGAAATTCCAACCATCGAAGACCTGACAGAAGTGCTCGACTCCAATCCGGAATTGAAAGGATTCAATGTGACCATCCCTTACAAGGAAAAGGTTATCAGCTATCTGGACTACGTTAGTCCCGAGGCAAATGCTATCGGTGCTGTCAACGTGGTAAGAGTTACCCACAAAGGCGATGAAACTGTGCTCAGAGGCTACAACAGTGATGTGATAGGCTTCACCCAGAGCATCGAACCGTTTATCGAGTCTTTCCACAAGAAAGCCCTGATTCTCGGTACAGGTGGCGCATCAAAAGCCATCTGCTATGGACTGAAGTCGCTCGGACTGGAAACCGTCTTCGTGAGCCGATACGAGCGTCCTGGCACTCTACAGTATGACAACATTACGCCTGAAATCATCAAGGAATACAACGTGATTGTCAACTGCACTCCTGTAGGCCTGTCTCTTATACACATCTCCGAGCCCACGAGACTAAGGCGAAT
>CAMBBY010000181.1 GCA_945863825.1 uncultured Prevotella sp.
GATCGAATCTATCCCACAGGCTATGGCGAAGATTTTTTTTTTATTGATTTTGAGATTATCGAGATCTACACGCATTGCTTCTACATTGTTGTTAGGCTGACAATCGGTTGTTGCCGATTTTGCCTCATGGATAACACCAGCTGCACCACCAACAGCACCTGTAATGACGGTCTTGTAAGCATCTTCCTGTCCCTTAACCTTAACGTTCTCATCGATGGTCATAGTGCAAAGCCAGTAGTTGGAATCATAGTCACCATTAGCTGGTTGAGAGTGTACGGTAATGCCCTTCACGTCCTTCAGAAGCTCCTCATAGAGCGACTGAACGTGCTTGTGGTGAGCAATGTGTTCGTCAACAATAGTCATCTGGCCACGGCCAATACCGGCACAGATGTTAGACATTCGATAGTTGTAACCAATCTTCTCGTGCTGATAGTAAGGATAGCTCTCGCGATACTGGGTTGCATACATCATGATCTCGCGCCACTCGTTATCGTTGGCTGTTATGAGTGCACCACCACCAGAAGTAGTGATCATCTTGTTGCCATTGAATGAGAGAACACCATACTTGCCGAATGTGCCAAGAACCTGACCCTTATATTTTGAGCCAAAGCCTTCGGCTGCATCCTCGACTACAGGAATGCCGTATTTGTTGGCAACAGCCATCAGCTTATCGCAATTGTAGGGCATACCATAGAGTGCAACAGGAACGATGGCCTTAGGATACTTGCCGGTCTTTTCTTTGCGGTCGAGGATGGCTTTTTCGAGAAGTTCAGGATCCATATTCCAAGTGTCCTTCTCTGAGTCGATGAAGACTGGAGTTGCGCCAAGATATGTGATAGGGTGAGAAGAAGCACAGAAGGTGAATGACTGTACGCATACCTCATCGCCAGGGCCAACACCACAGTTGAGGAGTGCAAGGTGTACGGCTGCTGTACCTGCAGAAAGTGCAACAACGCGCTTGCCTTCGCCAACGAACTCTTCAAGATCTTTCTCAAAACCGTTTACGTTAGGACCAAGAGGCACTACCCAATTCTGTTCAAATGCTTCGTTTACAAATTTCTGTTCGTTGCCTGAAAGATGACACAGGCAAAGGAGAATACGTTCTTTACGTGGTTCCATAACTATATATTTATTTTGTTTAATCTTGTTGATTATGTGATTTGGTAAATGAATTACATCTTCTGGTCAAGGTTCTTACCCTTCTCCTCATGCTCGAAGTTAGGGATGAACTTTTTGATGGATTCTACTACTTGTGCTTTGGTGAAGTCTTCTTCTGCAAAGATGCCTTCGAGCTCTGAGAAGAAGTCGTTGACTTCATTCATAGGTCTGCGAGTGCTTTCGCAAACTACTCCAAGGCTGCTGAAACGCTCCATGTCAATCTTCTCACCAGGGACATAGAACTCTTCGTATGCCTTTTCTCCGGTTGTATCAGACTTGAAGTAAACAACAGGATAGGTCTCTGACTCATAGCTCATTTCTGCAGCATACTTCTTTGCCTCAGGATCGTTCTGGCACTCTACCTTGGTGAAGCCTTCTGCCTTGACAAACTCATCGCAGATGGCAGAGAAGGTGAGCATCTGATCTTCGCCCAACTTAGGGAAGAACACCTCACCACCATTGCCAAGGATACAAGCGAGCATACAAATCTGACCGGATTCCTCAGGCGATACGAAATAACGCTTCACGTCAGAAGGTGCTGCCAGAGGCTGCTTCTTCTGGAGGCGATGGATCCATCCGTCAGGAAGGGAACCGTTGGAGAAGGCTACATTGGCAAAGCGAGCGGTTGTGACCTTGAAGTGCTGGTTGTATGCCATCACGAGGTCTTCCATGATGCGCTTTGATGCGCCCATGATGTTGACAGGATTTGCAGCCTTATCGGTAGAGACACAGAAAAAGTGCTTTGGAGGATAGACGGTCAGCAGATCCATGAGCTTCTTTGCCTTGATGTCGTTGTTCTCGATGAGTGCCTGAACTGAGTATTTATCTTTTTCGGAACGTACGTGCTTGTGAGCGGAGAAGTTGGCAACGATGTCGAAACCTTTCTCCTCACGGAAGATGCGCTCGAAGATAGGGTCTGCAAAATTGAGAGTGTAGCAACGAAACTCCTCTGGAACATAGAGTCCCTCGGTAGAGCGCACGTCACGAACGAGCTCTGCCAGTCCGTTCTCGTTGAGGTCAACGACAACAACCGACTTAGGCTCGAAACGAAGTACCGCCTTGATGAACGATGAACCGATGGAGCCAGCTCCTCCAATCACGCATACTGTCTTACCCTTGATCTCGCGGGTAAGAGTCGCTTTATTTGCCTGAATGTCCACCTCGAACATTGAGGTAGGACGGCCAGTGACAGAGTCACCAATGAATTTTTGGAGATTGAACATTTGTTATTATGTATTACTTATTTAATTCGAGTTCTCGTGTGGCTTCTGCTGCAAGCTGAAGCCTATCTTGTTGCACTTGCTTCTCTCGTTGAAGTGTAGCGAGCGCCTGTTTTGCTTTATAATAATTCATTGTATTTTGCTTTAAAACAGCGTCAGAGGACTTACCGTCAAAAATTCTTTCTTGAGGAAAGCGTTACTCCCGACCTTCATCCAAAACATTGCACTAAAAGAATGTGATTTCGGGAGGTGCCGAGCGGCACTAAAAGGCGGTAGTATCCTCATCGGCTGTAGTTTGTATTGAAGTTGGTGGTGGTATTGAACCACAATTGCTCTATGTCCAAAGACCTCATACCTGTTGCAATCCCTCGAAAGCAACAGGAAAGACAAGTGAGCAATCCACCTGTGCACCAACTAACCTTATTACAGTTCTTACAGATTACAATTAGATATGCTCCTCAAATCCGCGGAAATGAACGTTGAGCTCATGGAGCGGCTCAAGGAGTCGGCCGAGAGGAGTGCCCTTGGTCATCATGGTGAAGGCATTAACATCCTTAGGGAAGCACTTGCCTCCATAGCCGAACTTGCCGTCAGGACCTGGGACATAGGTGTGGGTGTCGTTGATGTAGCCGGAGAGGAGCATACCGGTGTGTACCTTGCGCCAGTCGCCACCCATCTGCTCGCAGTACTCACGGCAAGCGTTGAAGTAGGTCACCTTATAGGCTCCAAAGACGTTGTGCATGTACTTGGTGAGTTCGGCTTCGAGAGGAGTCATGACGGTGAACTTCTTGCCCACAAAGATCTTGGTGAGGAGGTCTTGTGCTCCGGTGAAGACCATGGTCTGCTTCTTGAAGTCCTCGATGTGGGTGCGCTCGGTGAGGAACTCTGGCATGTAGTGTACGCGATGGCCAGTCTCTTTGGAGAGGAGGTCGCTGGTGCCAGGGAGGATGGTGGTGCGCACGAAAACGGGTACGTCAGGAAGGGCTGAGATGAGCTCCTTCATGAGACGGAGATCCTGTGTGCCATCGTCCTCGGTAGGTACGTGGATCTGCAGGAAGGCGATGTCGATGTCTGCCATCGAATCGTTGTACCCCTTTGCAGGGTCGCTAATGAAAAGTTTACACTCTGGATTGTTGTGCTCCAACCAATCCTTCAGGGCTCCACCTACGAAGCCGCATCCGATAATTCCAACGTTGATCATGTTGATGTTTTAAATGTTATTATATACTTTCTATTGAATTGTCTCCTTAGTCCCATAAATACTCCTTCCTACATTAAGACAGAATGTTGTTCGATGGACTATGATTTTATTTGGACAATTATTTAACTTGTGCTGCAAGCTGAAGCCTTTTGTTTCCAAAAGGTCTCATTATCTCTTCCCTCCCATATTTCTAAACCGAAAGAGCATCTAGTGTTTAAAGTATTTCGAATCAAACTAACCCTGCTTTTAGATTAAATTATGCAAGCGAGAGATGGGACAAGGCTCATAATTTACAGACGATCATTGTGCAATGTTTTATTTGAGTACATTTCTCCATTGCCTCCCGTTTGGGTTAAGTTTTCAGCCTATCCTGGCAAGTGTTCTTCGTGAATTTTGTCACTCAGCAAGGATTCGCGCTCAACTTCCTGATAAGGAGACACTTGGGTTGTCCAAGAACCTCCTCAACGTGTGTTGAGTACCACCGTCGACAAAGAAATAAGTATCCTCTTGGTATGGAAAGCTTGATTTGGGAGTCAATCCTCCTATCCTCTGTCGCCAGAAAACAGCGGTAAAATAAAATGAGCAGGTTCTGTGAAGAACTTGCATTATAAAAAAGACGAATTTGGCGTCATAACTTAATATGACGGAACAAAGTCTATATTGAAACTCGAAGCTTTCAATATGACTAACTAATCGTCAAAACCAAACATCGAAATAAAATATTCCCGTGCAAGCATTGTGTCTTCCGTAATATTTCACTACCTTTGCAACATATAATCAAATTCCCCTGTTCCGTAATAAAATATGTCGGCACATAATCGCAAATACCACCGAAAGACTCCTTTTGAGAATGCAGAGAAGCAAAAATCGCACATTCCTTTCGAAATCCGCTGCTTTCTTATGCCCAGGTTCTCTTTTTCATGGCTCATGGAAGAGAAAAAATCACGTCCAGGAGCCTAACATGGCTTTCTAAATAGCCTCCATATGACCTGTCTCTTATACACATCTGACGCTGCCGACGATACTCCTTGTGTA
>CAMBBY010000182.1 GCA_945863825.1 uncultured Prevotella sp.
CGAGCTTCGCCTTAGTCTCGTGGGCTCGGAGATGTGTATAAGAGACAGCAGCTGCGCAGTGTGCCACGAACCGTGAGCAAGGCAAGGCTTGATGTGGAGAAGGTGGATTATCTGCTTGAACAGCAATAGGGAATAGGAGGATCTATAAAAGTAGAATCTGATGAAAATAGCTATTACAGGAGGAATCGGAAGCGGCAAGAGCTTTGTTTGCAGAGAACTTGCCAAGCGTGGAATCGAGGTTTACGACTGCGATGCTGCGGCCAAAAGGCTGATGCGTAGCGATGAGCAGTTGCAGGCTGCACTAAAGCTGCTTGTGGGCAATGAGGTCTATGCGGACGGAGTGCTTCAGAAACCTGTTCTGGCTCAGTTTCTTTTGGCGAGTGAGACCAACAAACTGGCAGTCAATGATGTGGTTCATCCTGCTGTGGCTCGCGATTTCGAACAGAGCGGAAAGAACTGGCTGGAAAGCGCCATTCTCTTTGACAGTGGTTTTGTTCATCGCACCCGTTTCGACTATGTGGTCTGCGTGACGGCTCCACAGGAAGTCCGTCTGCAGCGGATTATGCAGCGCGATCAGATTTCCCGCCAGAAAGCAGAGGAATGGATAAATGCCCAGTTGCCTCAGGCTGATGTCGTTTTGCAGAGTGATTTTGAAATCAGAAATGATGGAAAGGAGGATTTGAATCTGCAGATTGACAGACTCCTGAATCAGGTGAAGTAGGACTTCTGCTGAGAAGCGATAGAAGTTTTCTTTCTTCGAATGAAAGAGGGGAGAATTTCTTCTTTGAAAAATAAAAAGAAAAAGTAAACAAAGAAATAATAAATAAGAAATAAAAAGAACAATGGAAACAATTCTTTCAATTGCAGGTAAGCCAGGCCTTTATAAACTGGTATCTCGTGGAAACAGAAACCTCATCGTGGAGACTATTGATGAGACTCACAGACGTATTCCAGCTTTCGCTACAGACCGTGTAACAAGTCTTGGCGACATCGCTATGTACACAGATGCTGATGAAATCGCCCTCTGGGAGGTTTTGGAGAGTGTAGGCAAGAAGGAGAACAGTCAGGTAAGCAGCCTCAACTATAAGAAGTGCTCTGCTCAGGAACTTCACGACTATTTCGCAGAGGTGTTGCCTAACTACGACCGTGACCGTGTACACGATAGCGACATCAAGAAGTTGCTCCAGTGGTACAATATCCTCGTGAAGAACGGCATTACTGATTTCAAGGCAACTTTGGCTCCAACAGATGGCGACAATGTAGATGATCGTCAGGAGGAAGCAGCTGCTGAGTAATCCCTATACATTATTATATATAAGAGGGTGTGTTATAAGTCACATTCAGTGCGCCCGAAAAATGTCCCACAGATATTACAGATGTTCACAGATTTATTTTTTTGTTTCAAAAAATCTGTGTAAATCTGTGAAATCTGTGGGACTATGTATTTTAGGAATTTCAAAAATCCTACATTTCTATGCTAAAATTTGGAGAATTCAGGAAAAAATCGTAATTTTGCAGCCGCTTTTGCATGGTGAACAGATTTCCACCTTGTCAGGAGCAAAATCTGAGTGCTTGGTAAACCTCGTAAAAAACAAGAAAAATGGAAAAGAAAACAACTCAAGTGAGTGTGCTGTTTATGCTTTTCAGCATTCTCTTTTGCGTTTGTCTGATTGCGGCAAACGTGCTCGAAACAAAGCAAATTGCCTTCGGGCCAGTATCTCTGACCGGTGGACTCATTGTATTCCCAGTGAGCTACATTATCAATGATGTCGTTTGTGAAGTGTGGGGTTATCAGAAAGCCCGCCTGCTGATATGGACAGGTTTTGCCATGAATTTCTTCTTCGTGGCTCTCGGTGCCATCTGTGATGTGATTCCTGCAGCACCTTATTGGACCAATGATGCTGGTTTCCACGCCATTTTCGGTCTGGCTCCACGCATCGCTGCCGCTTCCTTCGTAGCCTTCATCGTAGGTTCATTTGCCAATGCCTATGTGATGAGTGTGATGAAGATTCGTGATGGTGGCAAGCATTTCTCAGCCCGTGCTATTCTCAGTACCGTGGCTGGAGAGAGTTGCGACAGTATCATCTTCTTCCCATTGGCATTGGGAGGCGTAGTTCCTGCTTCCGAGTTGCCTTGGCTCATGCTCTGGCAGGTTATTCTCAAGACAGTATATGAAATCATCGTGTTGCCTGTAACCATCCGTGTGGTCAAGGCCATCAAGAAGCATGAGGGTGAGGATGTTTATGACAACAACATCTCTTATAATGTCTTCAAGATATTCAGTCTCAACTAATTACGTAATTCACAAATAAAAATTTACCAAGACAGTGGATAGAAAACAAGATGGTTTGCAGGCTCTCGGAGCCAAAACCGAATATAGAATGGATTATGCACCTGAGGTGCTGGAGACCTTTGTCAACAAGCATCCGGGCAATGATTACTGGGTACGTTTCAACTGCCCTGAGTTTACATCGCTTTGTCCGATTACCGGTCAGCCCGACTTTGCGGAGATTCGCATCAGTTATATTCCTGATGTGAAGATGGTGGAAAGCAAGAGTTTGAAGCTCTATCTTTTCAGTTTCCGCAATCATGGTGATTTCCATGAGGACTGCGTGAACATCATCATGAAGGATCTCATCCGTCTGATGGATCCTAAGTACATTGAGGTGACTGGTATTTTCACTCCTCGTGGCGGTATCAGCATCTGGCCTTATGCCAATTACGGCAAGCCAGGTACTAAGTACGAGAAGCTGGCAGAGCAGCGTTTCGCTACGCATGAATAAGTAAAATGATGATTATTCAAAAGAAGAGCTACATCTTCGGCAGAAATGCTGGAGAATGTAGCTTTTTGGGTTTATCCGTTATTCAGATAAAGAACGCTCTGTGATAAATATTTCGGAATAATAATACGCTAAAAATAGTAATTGAAAATCATGATGAAGAAAAATGCGTTGAAATATGTGGTGATGATGATGGCTGCAATGCCTCTTCATGCAATGGCCCAGGGCACAAATGATGGCCTTGGTGGTGAGGAGGGCGATATTAAGTCGCTCTACGAGATGGTGGCGAAACACGAACAGAAGAGCAAGGCGTTCAACTTCTTTATCAATTATGGTGCCAGCTACCAGATGAACCACGATTCACGATCGGATGAATGGACTTCCCGTTTCTACAACCGCTATCTGCGAATAGAAATGACCGGATGGCTTACGGATAATCTCTACTATCGCTTCAGACACCGACTCAACAAGGCCAACAATCCGTCGGGCGAAGATAATTTTGCCAAGGCTACCGACTATATGATGGTGGGATGGAAATTCAACGACCACTGGGCTTTGCAGGGCGGTAAGAAGTGCCAGGCTCTCGGTTCTTTCGAGTTTGATGAGAATCCGCTCTTCATCTACCAGTTCTCTGATATAGAGGACAATGTGGACAGTTCCAAGGGTGCCATCAACCTGCTTTACAATCCGACTCCCGACCAGCAGTTTTCTGCCGAAATAAGCAATACCTACAATGGTAAGTTGGAGGATGAATTCGGGGCAGAAGCCAAGGTTGCCAATGGCGAGAATCAGCCTGCTGAGACATTGGAGAAAGCCAATCATCCGCTCGCCTCTAGTGCCGGATGGAACGGAAAGTTCCTCGATGGCAAGTTGCAGACCCGCTGGTCTTACACGCTCCGCACACAGGCTAAGCACAAGTACAGCCGTTTCCTGCGCATGGGACAGAAGCTGAACCTTGACAAACTGCAGTGGTACTTGGACTACAACATGTCTTATGATGATCTGGACAGAATGAAGATAGCTTCCGGAGAAGTGGCAAGCATGCTGGCAGAAGATGAGAGTAATCTCTATGCGGGCAAGGTGCGCTATCAGGGGTGGGTTACCAAGATGAACTGGCAGTTTGCGCCAGCCTGGAACCTGATGCTCAAGGGAATGTACGAGACTGCCGACATGACCAAGTCGGAGCAGTTTAAGAACTATCGCAAGGCATTTGGCTACGTGGGAAGCATCGAGTATTATCCAGCCCGCAAACAGCAGCAGAATCTCCGCCTCTTCCTCGCCTATACCGGGCGCAAGTATGATTACAGTAAGGCTTCCGGACTGACCGATTATAATACTGACCGTATTGAGATCGGAATGCTCTACAGGCTGAAAGCTTATTAAAAGAGGAGGAAAAAAAGGAATCCTCTTGGTTTTTATTGAGGGGACTTTTCCTTTCCTTTGATAGAGAAGGAGTCTTTCCTTTTCTTAGATAGAGAAGGAACTTTTCTTTCTTCTTATAATATATGGAGAAGAATCTTTTTGAAAGAGGAAAAACTAAGATTTCAGTTCCCCTTATTTCCTGCGAGGATAAAAATAAAGAGAAAAAGTCCTTGTTTGAAGTAGTGGAAATTGAAAAAATCACAAAAAATCAAACCAAGTTTGCTTTTTACAAATAATGGTTCGTTTTTTATAAATAACTTCAGCAAAAATCATCGTATCTTTGTAGAAGAAAAGCTGCACCTCGGCATAGATTGCAAGCAAGCTTGCATCTCTGCTCTCGGTTTGCAGTATCTTTGTAGAAGAAAAGCTGCACTCGGCAATTTGAAAGCAAGCTTTCATTGCGCT
>CAMBBY010000183.1 GCA_945863825.1 uncultured Prevotella sp.
GTCGGCAGCGTCAGATGTGTATAAGAGACAGATCTGGAACAGTTATCAGGACCGGCATGCAGCGGGATGGGCTTTCTATGCCTATTTTTGCATCGGTCTGGCTTCTCTGGTGTTCATACAGGTCATCTACTATCTGCCGATACTCTGGCTCTGCATGATATTCTTCTCCAACTGTTTCAGTGCCCGCACATTCTTAGCTTCGCTGATAGGAGTTATAGCTCCCTACTGGTTTGTATCCGGCTATTTCGCCTATACTGACAATCTTCAGGCACTTTCCGACCACTTTACGGCTATCATCGATTATCAGGAACTGTTCGATTACTCTCAGATCACCCTTCATCAGCTCATCAATTACGGTTTTATCGTCATTCTGGGTCTTCTCGGAACCATTCATTTCATCCATTCAAGCTATGCCGACAAGATACGCACACGCATGATCTACGATTCATTCATCACGCTGAGCATTGTGACTTGGGTATTCATGATACTTCAGCCCCAGCACGAGAACGAACTTTGCGGCATCATGATAGCCAACACGGCTCCACTCATCGCCCATTTTATCACCTTTACCAAAGGAAAGATTACCAATATTGCTTTCATCGCCATTATCTTGATCACGATGTTTATCACACTGTTCAACATCTTCGTGCCGCCTGTAGCATTGCTGCAATAAAGCAGAAAAGGATGAGCAAAAGATAAAAGAGCGATGTCAATTTCAGTAATGTCAGTTTTTAATGAGCATAATTGATAAAAGAGCGATGTCAATTTC
The DNA here is from genome assembly GCA_945863825.1 of uncultured Prevotella sp. Taxonomy (GTDB): domain Bacteria; phylum Bacteroidota; class Bacteroidia; order Bacteroidales; family Bacteroidaceae; genus Prevotella. The sequence goes on from CAMBBY010000183.1 coordinate 770, forward strand.
AGTAATGTCAGTTTTTGATGAGCATAATTGATAAAAGAGCGATGTCAATTTCAGTAATGTCAGTTTTAAAAAGTAAATAAAGTGCATTTGATTATAGGATTATTAGTAGAATGGGGATATTGGGGAATGCTCTTGGCAGCATTTCTGGCAGGCAGTTTCTTTCCATTCAGCAGCGAGGCTGTAATGGCAGGCCTACAGGCAGCCGGACTCGAGCCCGTGCCACTCATCATCTACGGAAGCATCGGAAACGTACTCGGCTCTATGTTCAACTATGGATTCGGAAGGATGGGAAAGATGGAATGGATAGAAAAATATCTCCACGTGAAGAAAGAAAGTCTCGACAAAGCGGAGCGATTCATGGCAGGCCGCGGAGCATGGATGGGATTCTTCGCCTTTCTGCCGCTATTGGGAAGCGCCATCACGATCGTACTCGGACTCACAAGAGCCAACCTCCCCATCTCTATCTTCAGCATAACAATCGGTAAAGTATTGAGATATGTGCTGCTTGTATATGGGCTGAGCTTTATCTTCTGAATAAAACGCTTCTGAGCAGAAGACAAATGATCAATAAAAGAAAAATAAAGCAAAAGCGAATTATAAGACAAGAGCTAAAAGTTCTAAAAAGAGGAAAGGAGCGAAAGTCCAATCGAAAGAAAAGACTGAAAGTCTAATCGAGTATAAGGAACGAAAGTCCAACCAAAGAAATGACAGAAAGTCTTATTTAAAAAACTTTACAACATTAAAATTAAACAATAAGAGAAGATAAAATGAAAAGATTCCTACACCTTATTATATTAAGCAGCTGCATGATAACAGGATGCATCTGCATGCTGGCAAGCTGCAAGAATGGCAATTGCTACAACAATGGAAAGGATGGCTTAGATCCAAACAAGCCTACCGTAACTGTAACTATTGAACCATTCAGATATTTCGTGGAACAAATAGCTGGCAACGATGTGAATGTCAACGTGATGGTGCCTGCCGGAAGCAGTCCTGAGACTTACGAGCCTACCCCACAACAAATGGTTGACCTCTCACAGAGCGGATTCTATTTTAAAGTAGGACAGATAGGATTTGAAAAAACTTGGATGAAGAAACTCCAACAGAATGCACCCGACATGAAAGTGATAGACACATCCGCAGGTATCAGAATACTCAAAACGCAGAGCGGAAATATAGATCCACACACCTGGATGAGCATCAAAAGTGCTGATATCATCACTTCCAACATCGCCAAAGCCCTGATGGAAAAATATCCAAAGAAGGCTGAGGAATACAAGAAAAGGTTGAGGGATTTCAGAAAAAACAAATTGGATAAACTGCAGAACGAGATAGACAAGTATCAGTCCTCCATCAAGGGAGAGAAACAGAAAAGTTTCGTTATCTACCATCCTACCCTAACCTACTTCGCCAAGGAAAACGGACTGAAGCAGTATGCGATAGAAGAAGAAGGAAGGGAACCAAGCATTACGCAGTTGAAAGAACTCATACAGCGTGCCAAGAGCGAAGATATCAACCTCATCTTCGTACAAAAAGAATTCTCAAACCGAAATATCCAGGTATTTATTGATGCAACCCATTCGAAAGCCGTGGAAATCAATCCGCTAAGCTACGACTGGGAGGGACAGATGCTCCTGATCACAAAAGAAATAGCCCAATCGGGAAAGAAATAAGTGCTATTGATAAAAAGGAAAGACAAAGAGAAATACCTGAGGGAAAGAGATAGCTTAACTCAGACTGAAAACAGACGGATTCTGACAAAAGCAGAAGAAGTCATGAGAAAATAAAGGAAAATATGTCAAAACCAATCATTCAAATCGAACATGTATCTGCAGAATACGACGGAAAGCAGGTGCTCAAGGATATCAATCTGACCGTCTATCAGGACGATTATCTTGGCATCATCGGTCCCAATGGCGGTGGCAAGACCACACTTATGCGCCTCATTTTGGGACTGAAGAAGCCAACCGAGGGAAGTATTCATTTCTGCAGCGAGGGGAAAGAAATATCAATGGGATATCTCCCACAATACAACGACTTAGACAAGCAATTTCCTATCTCTGTATATGAGGTAGTTCTCTCAGGACTGAGCAAGAGCAAGAGCCTCTTTGCCAGATATACCAAGCAACACCATCAGCAAGTGGCAGAAACCCTGGAAAGAATGCAGATATCCGACTTAAAAGACAGGCACATAGGAGCTTTGAGCGGCGGACAACTCCAGCGCGTACTTCTGGCACGTGCCATCGTTTCCAAGCCAGATGTCGTTATTCTCGACGAGCCGAATACCTACATCGACCGCAGATTTCAAAAGCAGATGTACGAAATGCTGGAACAGATCAACAAGGAATGCGCCATCATCATCGTAAGTCACGACATAGCGGAGGTTCTCAATAATGTAAAACACGTGGCCTGCGTAAACCACAACCTGCACTATCATGACACGACAGATATGCCAAAAGAAAAACTGGAGGAACATTTCCTGAAGGTTTAGAAAGAATACCAATGATGCTCATTACTCTTTGCTACATGCATTGTAGCATTGAGAGAATGAAAATCTTAACAGGAGTAGTACAAAAACGAAAGTTGATTCTCGAGTATCTATCTTTCTACGAATAAAATAGAAGAAATGCTTAAATAGAAAGAAGAACCGCTAATAATAGAAATAAAAGTTAGCAAAATTTAGGAGCAAAGGCTGGTAAAGGACAGAAAATGTATAATATAATCTAAAAAACGCAACTCGCCAACAATTATATCTTTTCTTTTTATTACCTTTGCAAAGTTATATAGAAATATAGTTATATAGAAATATAAAACATTAAAGTTTATAAACCATAATGAAACAGTACAGATTAGTGGACAATATCTTTGGATGGGTCGCATTTGTCATTGCAGCCTTCGTATATTGTTCCACAATTGAACCGACAGCCAGTTTTTGGGACTGTCCTGAGTTTATCACTACTGCTTACAAGCAAGAAATCGGTCACCCTCCTGGGGCACCTTTCTTCATGCTTTTAGGCAATTTCTTCACACATTTCGCCAGCGATGCCACACAGGTAGCCAAGATGGTGAACACGATGAGCGCACTCCTGAGTGCCGTTTGTATCCTGTTCCTCTTCTGGACTATCACACATCTGGCACGTAAACTCATCATCAGCAACTGGAAAGAGATGACCACCAGCAAACTGATTGCCATCGAAGCCTCAGGTATGGTGGGCGCACTCATCTACACCTTCAGCGATACCTTCTGGTTTTCTGCAGTAGAGGGTGAGGTCTATGCGTTCTCATCTGCATTCACAGCTGTAGTATTCTGGCTGATACTGAAGTGGGAAGACCATGCCGACGAACCTCACAGCGATCGCTGGCTTGTACTCATCGCCTATATGACAGGTCTGAGTATCGGTGTGCACCTGCTCAACCTGCTCTGTATCCCGGCCATCGTACTCGTATATTATTATAAAAAGGTGCCACATGCCAATCTCAAGGGTTCGCTGCTCGCACTGATTCTCTCTTTTGCTGTAGTTGTAGCAGTACTCTATGGCGTAGTACCTGGTATCATCACTGTAGGCGGCTGGTTTGAGTTGTTCTTCGTCAACGTACTCGGTTGCCCATTCAATACAGGAGAAATCGTTTATATCATCTGCCTCGTGGCTGCCGTTATCTGGGGCATCTACGAAACATACAATGCAACAGACAAGAACGTAAAGCGACAGAACATCGCCTTCATTCTGGGCTTCGGCATGCTCGGCATCCCATTCTACGGATACGGATGGAGCGCCGTAATCTGTCTGTCTCTTATACACATCTCCGAGCCCACGAGACTAAGGCGAATCTC
>CAMBBY010000184.1 GCA_945863825.1 uncultured Prevotella sp.
GAGGCCGTAGAGAAAGTATTGGAGTACGACAAAATCCGTCGTGAGGCTCAGCAGAAGCTTGACAACAACAAGCAGCAAGCCAACCAGTTTGCAAAGCAGATCGGTGCTTTGATGAAAGAAGGCAAGAAAGAAGAAGCTGAATCCGCAAAGGCTCAGGTAGCAATGCTCAAGGCTGACGCCAAGGCACTTGAAGAGATTATGGAGAAGGCTCAGAATGATATGACCAACCAGTTGCTCGAAATCCCTAACATTCCTTGCGAACAGGTACCTGAGGGTAAGGATGCAGCAGACAACGTGGTTGTCAAAGAAGGCGGCGAAAAGCCTAACCTCGGTCCAGATGCTCTCTGCCACTGGGATCTCCTGAAGAAGTACAACCTCGTTGACTTCGACCTCGGTGTGAAGATTACTGGTGCTGGCTTCCCTGTATATATCGGCAAGATGGCCCGTTTCCAGCGTGCGCTTGAGGCTTTCTTCCTGGATGAAGCTCGCAAGAGTGGATACCTCGAGATTCAGCCTCCTTATGTAGTAAATGAGGATTCTGGTCGCGGCACAGGTCAGTTGCCAGACAAAGAGGGTCAGATGTATCATGCTAATCTTGATAACCTCTTCCTCATCCCAACTGCCGAGGTTCCTGTAACCAACATCTTCCGCGATGTTATCCTCGACGAGAAGGATCTCCCTATCAAGCGTTGTGCTTACTCTGCTTGCTTCCGTCGTGAGGCAGGTAGCTATGGTAAGGACGTGCGTGGTTTGAACCGCTTGCACCAGTTTGACAAGGTAGAAATTGTACGTATCGACAAACCAGGTCACTCTTACGAGAGCTTGAACGAGATGCTCGACCACGTAGAGGGTCTTTTGAAGAACTTGGAGTTGCCATACCATATCCTCCGTCTCTGCGGTGGTGATATGAGTTTCACCTCTTCTATATGCTACGACTTCGAGACATGGAGTGCAGCACAGGGGCGCTGGTTGGAGGTTTCATCAGTATCCAACTTCGAGAGCTATCAGGCTAACCGCCTCCACTGCCGCTACCGCCATGCAGAGGACAAGAAGATTGAGCTTTGCCACACATTGAACGGTTCTGCTCTCGCCTTGCCACGTATCGTAGCAACCATCCTGGAGAACAACCAGACACCAGAGGGTATCCGTGTACCAAAGGTATTGGTACCTTACTGCGGTTTCGAGATGTTGGATGATAAGAATTTCGATTAATCAAATTATGAACATCGATTAATTCAAATATCTGGCTGGGATTCACTGGCCAACAATATTAAGTACGAGGATAACATCGGCTGCATTTCTACAGCCGACGTTATCTTTTTGCTTTTTATCACGGAACCAAATTATACAAAAACAACCTTATAGAGTAAACATAATAACCAAAAATAACCCCATGAACAAGATTATCAAAAAAATACAATATTCAGAGAAGGTATATCGTTTCGACGTAGAAGCACCTTTGATAGCTAAAAGCCGCAAGGCAGGTAACTTTGTCATCATCCGTGTAGATGCCAACAGTGAGCGTATGCCTCTGACCATCGCTGATGCAGACATAGAAAAAGGCACCATCACCCTGGTTGTGCAGAAGGTAGGATTATCATCTACCAAACTCTGTAGTCTCAACGAAGGAGATGAAATTCATGATGTTGTGGGTCCTCTTGGCAACCCAACCCATATCGAGAACTATGGTACAGTGATCTGTGCGGGCGGTGGTGTAGGTGTAGCTCCTATGCTCCCTATCATGCGTGCCCTCAAAGATGCAGGCAACCGTGTTCTCTCTGTGATTGCTGGTCGCAACAAGGAATTGGTAATTATGGAAGACGAAGTTCGCGCTTCCAGCGATGAACTGATTATCATGACCGATGACGGAAGTTACGGCGAGAAAGGTGTTGTAACAGTCGGTATCGAAAAGCTCATCAATCAGGAGCATATCGACAAGGTATTTGCCATCGGCCCTCCTATCATGATGAAATTCTGCTGTCTCCTGACTCAGAAATATAATCTCCCTACAGATGTATCCCTCAATACGATTATGGTGGATGGTACTGGTATGTGCGGTGCCTGCCGATTGACCATTGGCGGCAAGACCAAGTTTGTCTGCATCGACGGTCCTGAGTTTGACGGAGCATTGGTTGACTGGGATGAGATGTTCAAGCGCATGGGTACCTTCAAGGATGCAGAGCGTGAAGAGATGGAGCATTTCGAAGAGCACCTTGCAACAGTAGAAACAAACAAGAATAAGGAGACGACAGATGTAATGATGGACGTAGAGCCTACTACTGAAAGTATCGCTGAGCTTACCGACCGCAACTCTGAGTGGCGCAAGCAGTTACGCTCTTCGATGAAAGCAAAAGAGCGCACTGCTATAGAGCGTGTTAAGATGCCTGAGTTGGATCCAGTATACCGTGCCACCACACGTACAGAAGAGGTCAATATCGGTTTGACCAAGGAGATGGCATTGACAGAAGCCAAGCGATGTCTGGACTGTCCAAAGCCAACCTGTATGGAGGGTTGTCCTGTAAGCATCAATATACCATCTTTCATCAAGAATATCGAGCGCGGCCAGTTCTTAGCAGCAGCTAAGGTTTTAAAAAATACCTCTGCCCTGCCTGCCGTTTGCGGTCGTGTATGTCCACAGGAGAAACAATGCGAGAGCAAATGTATCCACCTCAAGATGAACGAACCTGCAGTGGCAATCGGATATCTTGAGCGATTTGCAGCTGACTACGAGCGCCAGAGCGGAAACATTTCCGTTCCAGAACTGGAACCAGCCAATGGTATAAAGGTAGCAGTAGTAGGTTCAGGTCCTTCCGGTTTGAGTTTCGCAGGCGATATGGCCAAGAAGGGATTCGACGTAACTGTATTCGAGGCACTTCACGAGATTGGCGGAGTATTGAAATATGGTATTCCAGAGTTCCGTCTGCCTAATGCCATCGTGGATGTAGAAATTGAGAATCTTCAGAAAATGGGTGTAAAATTCATTGCCGACTGCATTGTTGGTAAGACAATTTCCGTAAAGGAACTGAACGAACAGGGTTTCAAGGGCATCTTCGTGGGTTCTGGTGCTGGCCTTCCTAACTTCATGAATATTCCTGGCGAGAATGCATTGAACATCATGTCATCCAATGAGTACCTTACTCGAGTAAACCTGATGGATGCAGCCAACCCTCATAGCGACACTCCTATCAATTTAGGCAAGAAGGTTGTAGTTGTAGGTGGTGGAAATACAGCTATGGACAGTTGCCGTACTGCGAAGCGCTTGGGTGCAGATGTCACTCTGGTCTATCGCCGCTCAGAAGCAGAAATGCCAGCCCGACTGGAAGAAGTAAAGCATGCCAAGGAAGAAGGCATTACCTTCCTGACACTCCACAACCCTAAGGAATATGAGGCTGACGAGAAGGGAGCTGTAAAGGCTGTTGTACTCGACGTGATGCAGTTGGGCGAACCTGATGCCAGCGGCCGTCGCCGTCCTGAAGCTACAGGAGAGACCATTACAATAGAGTGCGACCAGGTGATTGTGGCAGTAGGTGTTAGCCCTAATCCACTCGTTCCTCAGAGTATTGAGGGACTGAAACTTGGCAGAAAGAACACTATTGCAGTAAACGAGCAGATGCAGAGTTCACAACCAGAGATCTATGCCGGTGGCGACATCGTAAGAGGTGGTGCTACTGTGATTCTCGCTATGGGCGACGGAAGAAGAGCTGCAGAGAACATGGCAAAGCAATTGTCAGGTAAATAATGTAGATTCTTATAACGGTAAAGCGAGGGGGCTTCTGGTACTCAAATAGAGACACCGAAGCCCCCTCTTTTATAACACAAAAATAATAAAGAAACTAAAACATCTGCTAAAGATTTGCAGATTTCAGAGAAAATTCGTAACTTTGTCACCAAACCGCATGGAAAAATCCATGAAATCAAATCTATAGATGAATCAATCATAGATAAAACAAAGTCGATCAATAGATAAAGTTATGAGACAGTTGGCATTATACATCATCTTCCTGATGTCCATGGTTTTCACAAACTATGGTAAGGCATCATCCGTCCCAGAAACTTTGAGTCTTCCCTTTGCAGAGTCATCAGAATTATTTCTTTCCGAGAGTAGTTTTTCCGAGAATCAATTTATTGCAGGTCAACATTCCGAAAATCAAGATTCAAAGGAACTGTTCAACAAGGAAAGCCATTCCGAGGACCGACTTACTCAGATAGAACACAAGCAAAACAAGCAAGATGCACAGTTGGAAGATGCTTCTACAATCGCCTATCGCGTATGCAGCAATCGTCCACAGCGATTATTGCCAAATGGCAATATCCAGAGTAATCCATCTGCAAGTAGATTGCTTTTTAATAAAATCAAGTTTTTATCTTCACTTCTAACTGCAAATATAAGTGGCATGGAGTCTTTCCGTATGGAAACTGCCCCTATCCACTTTGATGTCGCCAGCAAATATTACGTCATTTGCCTGCGACATCTACGTTGTTAGTACTTATTCTTCTCTTTTTATATCTCATTCTGTTTTACCGCATGCTATCAGCATACAATAAGGCAGGTCACACCCACCCTTATATTTTATAAAAACAGTTCTATATCTGTCTCTT
>CAMBBY010000185.1 GCA_945863825.1 uncultured Prevotella sp.
AGATTCGCCTTAGTCTCGTGGGCTCGGAGATGTGTATAAGAGACAGCTCTGGTAGCATCCAAGATGGCTTTGCCTTATGATACACCTTATTATTATAGCTTCGACGAAGCTGGCAACATAGTAAAGGGCAATCGTGCAGAAGGACTTCTCTATTCGCAGTTCACAATGCCTTGGTTCTATTCCAAGAACACGACACAGGCTAACAAGAACATAACCGTCAACCTTTCTTTGAACGAACAGTTCACTCCAATCGAGGGATTGACATTCACAGCCTTGCAGTCTATGTTCGGCTACGACCTCACTTCCGACAGAACGAGCCTCCCATACGATCAGTTCACCACTCCAATGGGACAGGTGATTAATGCCAGGACAGGTGGTGTGTCAGCAAGCCTCAAGCGCTACTACGCTTACACCTTGACCCATACAGCAGAGTTTCGTCACAACTTCGGTCCTCACTATGTGAACGTCCTCTTAGGCGAGGAGACCCGCATACAGAAGGGCAGAAGCTTCGGCATTCTCACAACCGGTCAGACAGACCCACGCCGCATGACGCTGAACACAGCAACTACCATCTCTCCTGCCGACCAGGTAGATAGCCGTACAAAGGAGGTTGCCAATTCTCTCTTCGGCACAGCAGAATACAATTTCAAGGAGAAGTACTTCGTATATACATCTCTCCGTTTCGATGGCAGCTCTAAGTTTGCGCCTAAGCATCGCTGGGGTACATTCGGCTCTGTAGGCTTGAAATGGAACGCCAAGAAAGAGAACTTCCTGCGCTCAGTGAAATGGTTGGACGATCTCACCATCAGTGCCAACTATGGTACTACAGGTAACGACTCTGGCGCCGGCTCTTACGACTTCTACGGACTCTTCGGTTCGGGCAGCAACTACAATGGCGAGGGTTCTATCGATATCACCCAGGCAAGCAACGACAAGCTGACTTGGGAGAAGGTGGGTAAGCTGAACATCGGCTTGAACTTCGGACTCTTCAACCGTGTCACAGTAGATGCCAACTTCTATCGCAACAAGACCACCGACATGCTGATGGAGATTCCTTACTCTATGACTACAGGTTTCACATCCGGTATGGGTAACATCGGTTCAATGGTCAACAAGGGATTCGAGGCAACCGTCAACGTGGACTTGATCAAGACCAAGGACATGAGCTGGACAATATCAGCCAACATCGGCTACAACAAGAACGAAATCACAGAACTGTTCGCTGGTCGCAATGAATACGAGCTTACCAGCACAGGTCTGAAACTGGAGGTAGGTCATGCCTTAGGTGAGTTCTACAAGGTACGCTATGCAGGCGTAGATTCTCGTACAGGAGAGCCTATGTGGTACGACAAGAACGGCAACATCACCAAGGTGTATGACGAGACCAACAACTCCGTATTCCTGGGCAAGAACCGTTACGCCCCATGGCTTGGTGGTTTTGGTACCAACTTCACATGGAAGGGCTTCAGCGTCATCGCTGACTTCGCTTGGCAATCGGGCAAGTACATGATGGTAAACGACGACTACTTCACCAAGAACGCCAATCAGGGTACCACCTACAACCAGTGTGTAGATATGCTGAACGTATGGACCACACCTGGACAGGTGACAGACATTCCAGCCTACGGCTACGAAATCTACCTGGACAGCCATACCATAAGCAACGCATCGTTCCTGCGCATGAAGACACTGACCCTTCAGTATCAGTTGCCTAAGAAATGGATGCAGGCTGTACACTACATCAAGGACATCAGAGTATTTGGTATAGCTCGCAACCTCTTTACCATCACTCCATTCGACGGATATGACCCTGAGCCAGACAAGAATGTCGTTCAGTTCAACTATCCAAACACCCGCCAGTTCGTGATTGGTGCAGAGTTAACATTCTAAATAAAAGTATTATCAGAAAAGAATTATGAAGAAGATATATTTTTCATTGATGCTTCTGTGTGCGATGGCGTTCACATCTTGTAGTATGGACCAGGCTCCATACGGTTCTTTGGACGACCAGACTGCCATCGAAAAGGAGAAGGATCTTCGCCAGTTCCGCAATTCTCTCTATGCCAGCATGAGAGGAGTAACATCGGGCACCTGGCTTTACTTGTCCGACATCCAGATGGACGAGTTCCATGGCTTGATCAGCAATGGTAACCGCATTGGTACATTCTCCAATGGTACCATCACCATATCAGATGGTGACATTTCCAACAAGTGGAGTGGCTGTTATTCTACCATCGCCACCGCCAATGCCATTATGGATCACGCCGCCAGCATGACGGCAAGCGACGCTTTCAGCGCAACCGACAAGGTGGCTTTCGCCCACTATGCCGCCGAAGCCCACTTCGTGCGCGCCTACCTATACTTCTGGTTGGCAGATCACTTCTGCCAGTCATATACTCAGTGCGACCCAAGCAAGGCTGCAAGCGGACTTCCTTTGTCAACCAAATACAACCCTACGGGTAACCTCGCCGACTATCCAAGCCGCTCTACCCTGGATGAGACCTTCGCCCTCATAGAGGAAGATATGCAGAAGGCTTATGAAGGACTGGCAGCCTATGAGAAGTCGGGTGTGACAGTAGAAAAAGAAGAAAGTCAGCCTTTGGCTTACATCCATTCCCTGACCGTAAGAGCACTCCAAGCTCGCGTTGCTCTGGTGAAGGGCGACTGGGAAAACGCAGCCAAGTATGCCGAGGCTGTCATCAACAGCGGCAAGTACAAACTCACCACCATCAAGGACTACGCCAAGCTGTGGACCAACGACGAGGGCACGGAAATCATCTTCCGTCCAAGCATGACTTCTACAGAACTTGGCGGCTGCAACGCCACTCCTTACGTAAGCGAGTCGGAGACCAAGGCGGATTACATCCCTACCTATGGCACACTGGACCTCTTGTGGATGAACGAGGGTGATATTCGTGCCGAGGTGTTCTTGAAACTCTACGAAAACCTTCAGGTGGAAGGTAGCAACTATGAGGCATACGTGTTCAACAAGTTCCCTGGTAACTCAGAACTTCGTACCAGCAGCAACAACAACCTTATGAACATGAGCAAGCCATTCCGTCTCTCAGAGATGTACCTCATCGCCGCCGAGGCAGAAGCTCGCCAGAACCACATGGAAGAGGCAAACAAGTATCTCAACACCTTCCTCAACAACCGTATCGTGGACTTTGAGCCTCAGACCTATTCTGAACCAACCACATTCCTCAAGGTTGTAGAAGAGGAGCGTGAGCGTGAGTTCATCGGCGAAGGCATGCGCATGAGCGATATCCGCCGCTATGGCAATGGCTTCAAGCGTGTATCAATGCACGAAGAGAACGAAACTTTGGACAAAATCATCGTGAAGCAGGGCAAGGCAATACAATATAAAGCCAACGACTATCGCCTCACCTGGCCTATTCCAAAGGCCGAGCTGGATGCCAACCCAATTCTGAAGGGACAGCAGAACCCAGGTTATTAATCAAACGAAGTAATAAACAAGAATTCATTCGGATATGAAATACATCAAATTATTCATGTTGCTGGCCGTGGTCGCTTTCTTCGGTGCCTGCTCCAGCGACGATGATTCATGGAACACGGCTTCCGACGTGATTGTAAGCATGGAAAATGCCACCATGAACATCAAGGAGAGCCAGGGACTGACCAATGTGCCTATCAAGGTGACGGGCAAGACCAATGGCAATGTGTATGTCACCGTAGAGGTGAAAGAGGTGGGCAGCAACCCTGCCAAGGAAGACGTACATTATTATATTACTGACAAAACCATCAACATCTCCGACAGCACGGCACACATTGAAGTAGAGCCTGTAGATGACGAGGAAATCAACGAAGATCGTACTTTCGAGATTACCATCGTCTCTGCCAAGGGTGCAAAGATAGGCAACGCTACCACGATAGTCTCTCTGAAGGACAACGATGCCAACATCTACGAGAAGTTGCAGGGCAAATGGGTACTCACAGGCGTAAGCTATACCGGCGAGACCATGACTTCCGTAGTGAAGATCATTGGTGCAAGCAATGAAGACGAGGGCGACTACAACAACACCCTGTATCTGACAGGCATGGCCATGAGTTCTTCAACCGCAAGACTGTCTTACCACTACAATGCGGCAACCAAGCAGGGCTATGTGGCATTCGACAACCTGATGAAGTACAACTTCATCGAGGACTTCGATGCCGGCAACGGAATTGGAAAGGTCAACATCCTGTTGAGTAACCTCGAAAACGGCAAGCTCACCACTACTCCTATCAAGGGTACATGGTCTGACGATTGCAAGGAGATTACCTTCGAGGAAGGCAAGTATCTGTTTGCCTATGCTTTGATCAGCGGCCAGTATGCCGAATTCTTCCGCGTAACGAACATCAAGTTGACCAGAGCGAAGTAAAGTTAGAGATAAAACAACAATTAACAATTACGTTTTATGAAGAAGAAATTGCTATTCATCTTGTCCATGCTAATGGTTGGTACTGCTATCCACGCAGTACCTGCCAAGCGTGGCATATGGAAGACATTTACGCTGAAGACTGGACAGACTGTCCAGGTTCTGTCTCTTATACACATCTGACGCTGCCGACGATACTCCTTGTGTA
>CAMBBY010000186.1 GCA_945863825.1 uncultured Prevotella sp.
CAAACCTGCGGTACAAGGTTCCCCCTTGAGATACCGGTCCACAGAGTGATATACGCTCGTAGGATTGTACATGACTCCGTATGGATTGACCATGGCACGGAAGCGATTCTCGACAAAACGATTGCCGAGATGATCCGCAAAACAACTGCCCACGAAAAGCAGTCTGTCAGAAGGCTGTATCTCAAAGTCAGCCTTTTCTATGTTCACTTCCGTTCTAAAGTCCATATTGCTTATTTTTCTGTTACTTTATTTTTCTTCCATTCAAAGAATAAACCTGCGAGCAAGAGAATCAACAGTACACCGTAGCCTACATAAGCAATGGCCTCTGTTGTCTTCAGGGATGTAGGGTGGAAATCAAGTACCACCTTGTGAGTTCCCGGTTTTACATTCAGGGCACGCAAGATATAATCCACTCTGCCCAATTCTGCAGGCTGTCCGTCTATCGTAGCCGTCCAACCAGGATAATATATTTCAGAGAACACGATGACACCACCCTTGTTGGAAGTAACCTCATAAGTCAGATTATTTGGCTTATATTGAGTCAACTCAACAATAGAAGTATCATCCTGAGGCACACTTTCACCGAGCTGCTGCTTGAACTTCGCATCAGCTACAGCTTCATGTCGCAAATTGATCTTTCCTACCTTGTCAATCTCCTCATTGGCATTTTCTGCATAGCTTACCTTATCAACAAACCAAGCATTGCCATAGGCATAAAGATTCTGCACAGGCACAGTCTGTCCACCCTGCAAAGGCATGATGAAGTACTTCGTGTTGAGCATATTGAGCACAGGGAATATGCTGTCGCCATTCACCTTCGTCATGTCACCACCAGCCTCAGCTACAGCCTTCATCGCCTTCTGCATCTCTGGAGAGATATAAGCTTCTATCATCTCCGCATAACGACGGAGTTTGGCTGGATGATAACCACCAACGCTCTTATGATAATATGAAGTTTCGTTCTCATTGAAGGTATTGGATGCCATATTGAGTACACGATAATCAAGCGACTTGTCTCTGCAGATCATCTTATCGGTCTCAGTCATTTGCTGTGGAGTATCACGCACGCTCTTCTCCACGAACATATCATCATAGAGATAACGCTTGTTGACCATCCACATATCTACCAGACAGAGTACAGCAATACCAGCAATCATAAACTCCTTGCCCAACTTCTTCATCTTATAAAGGAAGAGGAAGGCCGAGCCAATGACGATAACCCAGAAAGAACGCCAGCAATCGGAAGTAAAGATTCCCTTTCGGATTTCAGTCAGATTACTGATGACAGGTCCCTGATATTCTGCAGGAAGCTGCTGCAAAGCCTGAAGTTCCTGTGCAGACACGAAATCTGAGAAGAACAGGCCTGGTGCCAAGGCAAAGAGGAGACAGAAACCTGCTGTCAGTCCGAAACTTGCATAAACGAGTTTGGCCTTGGTAGTCAATATTTCCGGTTCATCCACGATCTTCTTGAGTGCCATCATCGCCAACAGAGGAATGGTAAACTCAGCAATCACAAGGATGGAAGCCACCGTCCTGAATTTGGCATACATCGGAACGTAATCCAAGAAGAAATCCGTAAACGGCATGAAGTTTCTACCCCATGAGAGAAGTACACTGAGGACGGTCGCTGCCAATAAAGCCCACTTCATCGGCCCCTTCACAATGAATAAGCCCAAGATGAAGAGCATACAGACGAAAGCACCTACATATACAGGACCGCTTGTTCCAGGCTGGTTGCCCCAATACTGTCCGAGTTGCTGATAAATCTGTACAAAGTTAGGATCCGCTTTTTCCATTGCCTTTGTGTTCTGTGCCAAAGGAACAGAAGCACCACCCTTTGCATCCGGAATCATGAGCGTCCAAGTCTCGTCAATACCATAACTCCACTGGGTAATATAGTCTCTATCCAAACCGCTATTGGTCTGGTTAGCAGCGTTTTTCTTCACCAGTTCACTTTTTCCACGCATAGACTCCTGACCGTACTGCCAAGTATGATACAGGTTGGAAAGATTGAGCGATATACCGATGGCGGCACCCACGATACAAGCCGCAGTAGCCTTACCGAAGCGAGCCATTTCCTTCTTCTTATAGGCATCCCACAAGAATGCGAGAAGCATAAAGAAGATGATAAAGAGGTAATAATAAGTCATCTGCACGTGGTTGGCATTGACTTCAAAGGCTGCAAAGATAGCAGTAACGAGCAATCCCCACAAATATTTACCACGATAAGCCAATACGACACCTGCAATCATAGGAGGCAAATAAGCCAAAGCCATCACTTTCCAGATGTGTCCGGCAGCAATGATGATGAAGAAATAGGACGAAAATGCCCAGATGATAGATCCTAATGCTGCTAATGACTGTCGGAAGTTAAAGGCTCTCAACAGGATATAGAATCCTAAGAGGTATGCAAAAACATACCATACATAATCAGGCAACCAAAGATGATAGGCATTGACAGCCTGCTGCAAAACAGTACCACTCTCATAAGATGGTGACATCTGATAAGTTGGCATTCCACCAAAAACAGAGTTTGTCCAACGGGTCACCTCGCCAGTCTGTTGCTGGAAAAGTTCCTTTTCATGTCCCAGTCCCTTGCCTGCTGCAGCATCATGACGGAACAGGATGCGCCCGTCCATGTCGGCTGGCATGAAATAAACAAAGGAGACAACTGCAAATACGATTACTACCAGAATATCCAGTAGATACTTCTTCAAAAATTTCATTATTCTTATAAACGTTTATATTTTGAGTGCAAAGATAATGAGAATTGGAGAAATCACAAAATAAATAAAGTTATTTTTGCTTATTTTGTGGGGAGAAGAGAAAACATTGACTTTTCAAAAAAGAAAACGGGAGGCTGCCACTACACTTAGCAGCAAGCCTCCTCGTTGTACGAGAGAGAGAGAATGTATGTTAATTTTGTTTTTGCTCTAAATAGCGATGTGCCTCATCAGGATTGCTGGTGAAAAGCACGATATGACCAGATGGGTCGATGACCACCAATGATGGGACAAACTGCAAGAAGTAAGCATCCTTCAAGGCTTTCATCGAAGACTGCGGGACGAGGTATTGCTGCCAAGGCATCTTTTCCTCCGCCATCGCCTTCTCCCAGTCGGCACGTTTCTTATCCACAGAGATGCTGACAATGTTAAGTTTGTCGCCCAACTTCTCATGCAATTTCTTGACACTAGGAATGGCGGCACGACAAGGACCACACCACGAAGCCCAGAAGTCGAGGAAGTTGTACTTGTCTGGCATAACGATGTCCTTCAAGTTGGCAGACTTGCCCTCAACGGTCTCCACCGCCAAATCTTTGAAATGGGAACCTTTGAGATATTTCTTCATTTCATTGACAGACTTCACGAAAACTTCATAGCGGCTCTTGTCATAGTTGTTGGCAAAAGCAGCAAGCATCGCATCATACTCTGCATTCGTCATAGCAAAAGGGTTTGCCAACTCCTTGCTCTTGAGCAAAAGACTGATGGCATAGTCTGAATGCTCTGCCACAAACTGATCCTCTACCACCTTTGCCTTGTCCATAGCCTCATCCACCAAGGGTCGCAAGCGATTCACGGCTATGGTATCGGGACCGTCTTCTCTACGAGAGCGGAACTTTGCATTGCGAAGTTGGAAGTCCAAGAGTTTGTAGTTGAGCCGAGTCTCATAGGAGGCATCCTGCCATTCTTGGTACTGCTGCTGTGCCTTGCCCCCCACAATCTTCAAGTTCTTCTCGTGAACCATTGGGACTGCATCTAAGTCATAGTTACGAGGGATGCTGTCGAAACAAGCTGCACTGACGGTATAATCGGCAGCTTCCAAGAGGAACTTGCCACCCCTACTTTCAGCATAGTCATTCTCACCGTATGCAGCCTGTGGTTTGTCATCGATGCTCAATTCCACGAGCATCGTGCCCACGACTTGGCCTTTCAACACAAAAGAACTACCCTGTGAGAGACATTGCGCCTCAATATATTTTCCACTTTCACGACAACGGAGACTTACCTTCGTGCCATTCTTGATTCCCTTGATATTGCCTTTGATTGTAAAAGGCTGTCCCTCTGCTGCTTGGGCAGAAGCGCTCATCGCCCAATAAGATACGGCGAATATCAGGAATATCGTTTTGAACAAACTTTTCATCATTCTTTATTTTTACTTTTTTTACAAATATGAAACTTGATATGTTTTCTTACCTGATTATTGAAGAAATTTTTTAATCACTTCCGGGTTGTGCGTGATGCAAAGCACTTTTCCATCAGCACCAATCAAGACGAGACGGGGAATACTGGAAATGGAATAAGCCTTCGCAGCCTTCTCCAGCTTGGAAAGCGGCAAGAACAACTGTGCCCAAGGCATCGCCTCCTCTTTCTCCGCTTTCAACCAAGCTTCCTTCTTCTCATCGACCGAACAAGACACCACCTCTAACTTGTCTGCGAAATCCTTCGCCATCTGCTTCACCTTGGGGATAGCCGAGCGGCATGGACCACACCAGGAAGCCCAGAAATCTATCAGCATCATCTGGGTCACCAGTAAAAGTGTGTGGATTAGGCATAGATCTTCATTAGTCTGAAGAGA
>CAMBBY010000187.1 GCA_945863825.1 uncultured Prevotella sp.
CAAGGAGTATCGTCGGCAGCGTCAGATGTGTATAAGAGACAGGGTTTCTATGTTTACCGCAACAATCGTCTTATTATTTGGGGTACTTGGTTTGGTATGAAGCGACGTGCCGAGTTAACAAAGAATGCCCGAATACGTGTTGACATTCCAAATACCCTGGATGATATTTGGGGTATTGACATCAAGAAGCAAAACGCATCTATTCCAAAGCGCATTCTCAATCAGTTGCGAAAAACTGTACTTGATGCACTCGAAGCATCTGTCAATCAACAGACCTACAGAGGAAGAACCGCAAAGATTGATGATGACACAGATTACATTTGGGATAGAAAGGAAGGACGCAATCAGATGTTTTATTACCAGATTAACCGAGAGAGCAAGCTCTTTCAGTTTGTCAAGGAGAAAATGTCTGATGAGGATTTCAACTATCTTGAAATGCTGGTAACAGAGATTGAAAACAACATTCCAACTCAACAGATGTACATTGACAAATCTAACGAAGCTATTACCGTAGAAGAAACTGATAGCCGTTTTGATGACGTATTCCAGATTGCCGTTACAATGGTCAGTACATTAAAGGATGCTACGAATGGTGCGACAGAAAACATCATCAACGACCTGATGAAATCAGAGCCATTCTGTAAGTACCAAAAGTTAAAGGATAAGCTAACCGATAATTTCAAAGAAGCTAATGACTGATGATTTATACCTTTCATTGAAGCAAATAGCATTTGGCTTCATCAATGCCGATAAAGGAGCGGGCATTGAGGTAAAATTTGAAAACATCAACTCCTACATAGATAGAGCAACCAAATTGTTCCCTATCCCCTGTGATGAAGAGACAAGAAAACGTCTTTTCACAGATGTAGAGTATCAGTTCAAGATAACTCATGCTAAAGGAAATGTTATCTTTGATGATTACGATAGTAGGCAAGAATGGTATTCCAACGAGGATATTGAGAATCCTTATTTCTGGAATAAATACAAAGCATTGCTACTCGCAAATCCTTCCTTCAATATAAAGAGTATAAATCTGTTGGATGAGGACACTCTTCCCAACATCATGAACTGCCTTGGCAATCCCAATGACAAGTTTGAAGGTAAACGATTTCGTAGAGGTCTTATCATTGGTGATGTACAATCTGGTAAAACGGCAACATACTCAGGATTGATTTGTAAGGCTGCTGATGCGGGCTACAAGGTGGTCATACTGCTTGCTGGAATCACAGAAAACCTCCGTCAGCAAACACAGGAACGTATTGACGAAAGTATTATTGGCATTACATACAAGAAGCAAGGCCGTACGGTTTTGCCCCCTCAACGTGTTGGTGTCGGCAAAGATAATCAGGAACTCAGAGCGACTTCATTTACGTCCTGCGTTAATGATTTTGTTGGCAATCATGATAAAATTGCAATGTCGTTGAACTCACAGAAGTCTTTGGTCGTATTCGTCATCAAGAAGAATGTTTCCGTATTGCAGAAACTTCACAAGTGGCTTAAAGACCAAAACCTTGATCCTGTAAAGGGTTACATCGACATCCCTATGTTGCTGGTTGATGATGAAGCAGATAATGCGTCTGTCAATACAAAGAAAGATGAAACAGACCCAACAAAGACGAACAAACTCATTCGACAGATTTGCACTCTCTTCAAGGACACAACGTATGTAGGATTTACTGCAACCCCATTTGCAAATGTGTTCATTGACCCGGATTCTGTGGACAGCATGAAGAATGCAGATCTGTTTCCTGAGCACTTCATATACGCATTGGAAGCACCTTCTAATTATGTGGGCGCACAGAAGATATTCTATCCAGATGGTAAGTACTACCGCAACTTGCGTTACATTACCGATATTGAAGAACCTGATTATACCTCGGAGGAATACCTTGACCAAGTTGACAACGATATTGAATCCCTAAATTCAGGAGGTTTCTATTATCGTCATAAGAAAGAATGGGATGGTGAATTGCCTGCGTCATTGACGGATGCTATTTATTGCTTCTATTTAGCAAATGCTATTCGCGACCTCAGAGGACAGCATTCAGCACCTCGAAGTATGCTTATAAATATGAGCCGATTCATCAAGGTGCAGCGTGTAATAACTGAGCACGTTGAACGTATTCACGAAAAGGTCTTTGATGACATTCGCTTCAACTTTACCGACAATAATACCGACAACAGGAAGTTACCTCTCTATCAAACATTCGAGAAGCTTTGGAAAAAACATTTCTCGAATGTGACCGACATTACTTTTGACCGAGTTATCCAGAAACAAACCATCATGGATGCAATTGAGAAGATCAAGGTGATGGTTGTCAATGGCTCTAAGCAAAGCAATAGCCTTGATTACCGAACCAACAAATCTCTTCGCGTAATTGCCGTTGGTGGCTTGGCACTTTCTCGTGGCTTGACCCTTGAAGGACTTCTTGTAAGCTATTTCTACAGAAACACCTCTACTTTTGATGTACTAATGCAGATGGGTAGATGGTTTGGCTATCGTAACGGCTATGACGATATTTTCCAGATATGGACAAGTCAGACAAGCGCAGAATGGTACGCAGAAATTGCTCGCTCTTCGCAGGAGCTGAAAGATAACATCAAGAACATGTATGACCAACGTCTTACTCCAAAAGACTTTGGTATCAAGGTGCGTGATAATTGTAATGAGTTGCAGATAACGGCTTCGAATAAGATGAGAACAGCAAGAGGTTTGGATTTGCGCTACTCATTTTATGGCAATATCTACGATACCCCTTATGTAAGCTTTAACATTGAGCACAATCGTAACAACATGAAGGAAACTGCAATTCTTGTTGACACGTTATTCAAAGGTGGTTATACATTACGTTATACTGATCTTGTAGGAAAAGCTAACAAGGATGTGAATGACGCTTCAGATAGTAGCTCACGCTTCTTCGAAAATGTGCCCAAGGAAACCATCATTGCATTTATAGAAAAGATAAAGTGCTCAATGGCAAATGGTAATTTCAACGTTCCAAACATTATTGAGTTCCTAAAGGATACTGAGAATACAGGCATAGAGAATTGGGATGTTGTAATTGAAGGTGGTGAAAGTAAAGAACACGTCCAATTTGAGGGATTGAAAAATATCAGATGTGTCAAGCGTTCCATCTATTACGGTACTCGTAATGTTGTTCAGATAAGCTCGCGTCGAAGAGCACTCAGTGGTAGTGCGGAAGGGAAATACGCACTTACGAAGGAACAAATAAAGTGTGCTGAAGATGAACACAGAAAAGGTAGCGGAGGGGAGAATACTCCGTTGAAGGCATACTTTGAATACTTACCATCACGTAAACCGATCTTCATCATTATGCCTATTCATCCTGTACCAGCAGAGAAAGGTGATGGCAAAGAAGAGAATCAAAAGCTAACCAAGTTCAGAGAAGAACTGGGTAATGATCACATTATTGCCTTTGCAATCGGTTTACCAGGAGTGAAGGGAATAGAAAATGCTGTTCATTACAAGATAAATAAGGTGTACCAACGCCTTAATGTAGAAGACGCAGAAGAAGAGGAGGTTGACGATGCAGATTAAGATTTACACACTCCTATCTGGAGATTTCAAAGCAAGCCATTTCATTAGGATTGGCGAGAACCACAACATTAGTTTGTATGTGGGTAAGGACGAGATGGGTCGTTACGCCTTTGATTTCAGAGGCCGATTCAAGGTAGCTCGTACTAAGAGCTCTGAGGTAATTTCTGTTACTCACATCAATAGTGGGGATGAGAAATTTATACGTTTCTCATTGGAGAATCCTGCTTTGCTCGAATACTTCTGTACCTTCTGTGAAGACCTGATTACTTCTACACAAGTAATTAGCGATGACGAAACTGCTTATCAAACGCTTAGAGCTCGTTACTTCTCGTGGAAGCAACTCTTCAAACCAAATCATGGCAATCTGACGGAGATTGAGGTGATGGGGCTCATTGGCGAATTGCTCTTCTTTAGAGACGAAATGATTCCCACAAAAGGTCTTGATGCCGCTCTTGACAGTTGGATAGGGCCAGAGAAAACCCACAAAGATTTCTCATACGATAATGACTGGTACGAGGTAAAGACCATCAACTTTGGCAAAGAGTCAGTTCATATTTCATCTATTGAGCAACTAGACGGTAGTAACGAAGGGTATCTGATCGTGTACTCCTTGGAGCGCATGAGCCCTTCCTTCAATGGAATCAAGTTGAATGCCCTGGTAAACGAGTTGATAACAATGATAAGACCTTCTCACAACAAAGAGACGTTCCTTGCGAAGCTGAGTTTGTACGGATTTGATTTCTCTCCAGAGAATGACAATCTCGTTTACGACCTAAAATCAGTAGCATCATACAGAGTGGATAATGCCGATTTTCCAAGAGTAACCAGAGATTTGCTTCCAGATCCAATCATAAAAGTACAATATGACATTATACTCTCAGAAATAGAAAAGTTCAAAGTATCATAATCTATAAAACGTTGGCACTATGGAAATTGAAGAATACAGAAAACAATTCATTGACGAACTGAGATTTAATGCTGAACATGAGGGTACTGA
>CAMBBY010000188.1 GCA_945863825.1 uncultured Prevotella sp.
TACACAAGGAGTATCGTCGGCAGCGTCAGATGTGTATAAGAGACAGGCCCTGACGACGTACTACACCTGCAATCTCGAAGTCTGGAGCTGCCTCAAGAGCCTCTACAGAAAACTTACCAATGTTGCCGTATCCTACAACGGCTGCTCTGATCTTTTTCATTTCTTTTATTGTTGTTTATTGTTATTATTATATTCTCAATTTTATTCTGAATCTATCCGAATTCTCTTTCGAATCTATTTCTTTGCAATTGTTTTTAGCATGACATTGCAATATTGTTTTGGTTTTATTTCTATTTCGGTTGCAAAATTATAGCTTTTCTTTGAGATAATGAACAAAATAACAGATTTTTAACTATCTGAATGTGCAAAAAGTAATAAAATTATATATATTAGTTATTTGTTGCTTGTAAATTGTAAGGATGGCGACTTTTCCACCTTATAGTTTGATGTTTTCGTTGAAAAATATGAATAATTGTTACTTTATTTGCGAGTTTGATAATTTAATGCTATATTTGCAGCCGAAGTGAGTGACGTATTTATAATTTGTCGCCTGAAAGGGTGGCAAGATAACATAACCAAAATTAGAGGAGATGTAAAAAGATGAAAAAAAACAATTTTAAGTTTAGGATTTTTGCTCGCCGTTTCTCTTTCGGGTTTTGCGCAGAATGAAATCGGACAGAAGACCGTGAATGGAGTGGAGCAGAAGAAGTCAGATAATGGGGTGGAGCAAAAGAAGATGGAGAATGCAATGAAGTCGGTAGAGAAAGAGCAGCAGGTTGCATTGTCTCATGCCGGCACTTTCGCCAAGAGGTTTGAAACTTTTGTCAAGAGTGCTGCTGCCAACAGGGAATTGTCTGATGCCCAGAAAGAAAAGATAGACTCTACTTATCAGGCTTATTTGGAGGAATACAGTATTGTGAAAGATTCTATCAGCGATGAGGATGTGCGCCGCGTGAGCAAAGCCAAGGTGGCTTACCAGAAACTGCAGGTGCGCAACTTTACTGACAAGACTACTGATCAGGTTACTGATGTGGCCAATACGATAGGCACAAAAGTCTCTAAGGTTTTCAAGCGTACCAAGAAAAAGGTGCAGGGAGCCATAGAGGGATTCAAAAAAGAATAATTAAGTAATTCCTGTTTTCTCTGACAGATCCCTCATTAAAAAGGTCCCACAGATTTCACAGCAGGTCCGTATAAAACTCTGTGGGGCCTTTTTCTGAACTTACCTTTATTTCTTTATGATTTTTTCCACATCATCAATAGACCGGTTAAACGGACCGTTGTGCTCCAGTTTGATCGTGCACATGGCAGCTGCAAATTTTCCAGCTTCCGTAGGAGTTGCACCCTGCAGTCTCTTATACAGATAACCAGCCGAATAAGTATCTCCGCATCCTGTGGCATCTACCACTTCGTGAGGAGGATAGGCAGGAATCTCATAGAACTTATCATCTACATAGACGAGGGAACCTTCGCTGCCAAGGGTGATAATCACCTCGGTGACTCCCCAGGCATGAATCAGTTTTGCTGCCTCATGGGCATCTTTCAGACCCGTGATGGTTTCCATTTCTGTCTCGTTCACCTTCAGGTAGTAGGTATGCTTCAGTACCTTCAACTTCTCTTTCCAGTCGATAGGATACACCTTCTCGTCTCTCACTTCGCGCAGATAACCCTGAACGTCGATTGAAACCCTTCCCTTACTAGACAGATATTCCACCACCTCCGTTGGAAAATCATCAGCCAACAGACTACCTAAATGGAAAACCTTGGCATCTACATGCTCCAACTGCTGGATGGTAAACGGATCGGCCTTTGCCAATACGCGCTGTTTGCGCTCATTCTGGTTTTCTCCATAGATATTCTCGAAGAACACTGTGTTGCGGGAGGCATTCATCGATACGTCGATGCCAGCCTTGAGCATCTTCTCTACTGGTTCCTTTTCTGTAGGATCCATGGCTGTAACCAATGAAAAAGTTACATCCTTGGGAAGCTGGTTGATGGCATATGAGAAATAGAATGAGGTGCCGCCAGCCATATAGACGGTACGGTTTGGAGTCACAATCTTGTCTTTTGTGATGTGACCGATACAACAGATATCTTTCATTATAATCGTTTTTATTTCTGATGAGCTGAGCCTTCACAGGAGGCTCACTTCTTTGTTCTTTTTGCAAAGCGGTTGCAAAGTTACTAAAAAACCGGGAAAAAGAAAAAGTTTTCTTTCTGTTTCTGAGAAATAAAATCGATTTTATTTTGTTTTGTCCCTGATTCTGATTACCTTTGCACTCGAAATTGAATAAAAACTCAATAAAAACAACTATTGATAGATTTAGATCATGTGGTTTGATGGATTAATCAACGTACATTCGGCGGTGCAAGGCATCGTCATTCTTTCCTTGATTTGTACTTTGGGCCTTGCGCTTGGTAAGCTCCATATCAAAGGCATATCATTGGGAATCGCTTTCGTCTTTTTCGTGGGAATCGTAGCCGGACATCTCGGTCTGACTGTCGATCACAATATGCTGGAGTTTGCTGAAAGCTTTGGTCTCACCATGTTTGTCTATGTGCTCGGACTCTACGTGGGTCCTAACTTCTTTGGTTCCATGCGCCATGAGGGTATTTCGCTCAACCTCTGGAGTATGGCGGTCATCTTGGTGGGCACGCTCTTCTCACTGCTCCTGTGCTGGGTGCTTCCTGTGAGTTTGCCGGATATGGTGGGCATCCTCTGTGGTGCTACTACCAATACACCTGCACTCGGTGCTGCCCAACAGGCTTTGCAACAGTTGGGCATGCCGAGTGGTGGTGCTGCCTTGGGCTGTGCGGTCACTTATCCCTTGGGCGTTGTGGGCGTCATCTTAGCGATGATGCTGCTGCGCAAACTCTTTGTGAAACCTGAGGATCTGCAAATCAGAAGCAATGATGATGACGACCATACTTCTATCGGACAGTATCTGATTGTGAATCCGGCACTCAATGGTAATACGATTGCAGAAATCTCCATGCTTACTCACCGTAAGTTTATCATCTCTCGTGTCTGGCGTGGTAAACAGGTGATTGTGCCACAAGCTGATACCGTGCTTCATACAGGCGATAATGTGCTGGTGGTGACGAATAAGGACGAGGTGTCTGCCATGCAGATTCTCTTCGGTAAGAAAGTGGATAAGGAGTGGAATAATGATAAGGTGGACTGGAATGCCATTGATGCCAAGGTGGAAAGCCGCATCATCGTGGTTACCCGTCCGGGACTCAATGGTAAGCGACTCGGACATCTTCAGATGCGCAACAGCTATGGTGTGAATGTGAGCCGTGTGCTCCGTGGTGATATCCGACTGTTGGCTACCGATGATCTGCGACTTCAGTATGGCGACCGCCTTACGGTAGTGGGTGATCCTACCAGTATCGATCATGTGGAACAGTTCTTGGGTAATGCTGTCAAAACACTCAACGAACCTAACTTGGGTGCTATCTTCCTCGGAATCATCTTAGGTCTTGCCGTTGGCACGATTCCGCTTAACATCCCTGGCATGTCGGCTCCGGTACGTCTCGGTATTGCCGGTGGACCTATCGTGATGGGTATTCTGATAGGTGCCTTGGGCCCTCGTGTACATTTTATTTCCTATATGACCCGCAGTGCAGGTTTGATGTTGCGCGAGTTGGGGCTTGCCTTGTATTTGGCGTGCTTGGGTCTGGAGGCGGGCGGTCAGTTCTTCGAGACAGTTGTCCGTCCCGAAGGTCTGATGTGGGTAGGCATCGGCTTCCTCATCACACTGGTTCCTGTTGTCATTGTAGGTTTCATCATTCTGAAAACCAAGAAGTATGATTTCGGAAGCATCTGTGGCATCCTCTGTGGAAGTATGGCCAATCCGATGGCGCTGAATTATGCCAATGATACCTTGGATGGGGATACGCCAAGTATCACTTACGCTACGGTTTATCCCCTGGGTATGTTTGTCAGAGTGATTATCGCTCAGATTCTCGTTATGTTCTTTGTCTGATAACCATCAGCGTAGTTATCAGGCAAAGGGCAGGTTACCTGAAAAGGGGTGACTATCTGAAGAGGGAGAAGTTGACGCTGCCGTAACTTCTGTGCTCTAAAAATCTCGGATGGGCGGAAAAGTCATGGTTCTTGCCATGCTCGAAAACGAAGATGCCATCCTCGTTGAGCAGCTCGCCGTTTAATACTAAGTCTGGAATCTTTGCCAGGTCTTCCAAAGCATAAGGAGGATCGGCAAAGATGAAGTCGAACTTCTGGTGGCAGGATTTCAGAAAGCGGAACACATCGCCACGTACCAGGATGTCTCTGTCTTCATTGAGCTTCTTGAAACATTGGCGGATGAAATTGGCATGATCACGGTCGGCTTCTACGCTTACCACTTGCTTGCAACCGCGCGATACGAGTTCCAAGGAGATGCTTCCTGTTCCTGCGAAAAGGTCGAGGGCAGTGGCATCTTCAAAGTCAATGTAACCCTGGAGCACATTGAAGATGTTCTCCTTGGCGAAGTCTGTTGTAGGGCTGTCTCTTATACACATCTGACGCTGCCGACGATACTCCTTGT
>CAMBBY010000189.1 GCA_945863825.1 uncultured Prevotella sp.
ACACAAGGAGTATCGTCGGCAGCGTCAGATGTGTATAAGAGACAGACCTTATAGTCGATGTCTGCGCTACCGATGAATGAACGGCTGTGAGCAATCTGACTGCTCTGATCCAGCAATGACAGAGGGTTAGGCATCTGTGTGGTGCTGTCATAAGTGAAAGGCCATGTATTGTCACCATACTCTGCTTTCTTTGACCACTGGAAATAGCCACCATAGTTCTTGAGAGTCTGGTCCAGGCTGCTGCCCAACTGATTCTTGTGATATTCAGATGTAAACTTGTAAGGATCCTGGGTTGGGTCCATTCTTACAGCTGCTGATACAACAGCACCATCTGTATATAAGGTTCTGGCATACATGCCCTTCGCATTCAGATTCAATGTCAAGTGATCCTGGAAGAATGATGGGTTCAAGTTCAAAGATGCTGTAGCACGCTTGAAGTCTGATGTCTTTATGATACCCTGCTGGTCTGTATAACCTACAGAAACACGGTATGGGAGATTCTTGGCAGAACCAGCAACTGTAATGTTGTGGTCGTGGCTGATAGCTGTACGGTAAATCAAGTCCTGCCAGTTGGTGTTGGCTGTACCCAGTGCGCTATAAGCCTCACTGTCTTTGCCATACAGTCTTTCAACATTTGCACGGAACTCGTCAGCGCTAAGAACATCAATTGTGTTCTTCTTCTCGCTGATGGTTACGCTACCAGAGTAAGAAACGGTAGGCTTCTGACCCTTGCGACCCTTCTTGGTTGTAATGATGATGACACCGTTAGAACCACGGGAACCGTAGATAGCAGTTGCAGAAGCATCCTTCAAGATACTGAAAGACTCAATATCCTGTGGGTTAACTACAGAAAGGAGGTTAGAAAGACCCTTTACACCATCGTTGTCCATTGCCAGACCATCGATAACGATCAATGGGTCGTTAGAAGCGTTCAAGGAAGAACCACCACGAACACGGATCTTGGCACCACCACCAGGAGTACCGTCGTTGCTGGTAATGTTTACACCGGCAACCTTACCAGCAAGCATATCCTGTGCGTTGACAATCACACCCTTGTTCTTAGAGTCAGGCTTGATAGCTGTAACAGAACCTGTCAAGTCGTTTTTCTTAGCTACACCATAACCGATGACAACGACTTCGTTCAAGGATTTTGAGTCATCTGTCATTGTGATGTTCATGCCGTTAGATGCCTTAACGGTCTGTGGAGTCATACCGAGGTATGTAAATGTAAGGTTAGTACCAGGAGCTGCCTCGATAGAGAAGTTACCATCCATGTCGGTAATACCTACGGTCTTACCGTTAGCAGTAATGGTAGCACCCATGACAGGCTCACCAGAAGCATCTTTCACTTGTCCCTTAATAGCACCAGACTGTGCAAAGGAACTCGCTGTCAGGAGCAGACCACTTGCGAGGGTCAACGCTCTGAGAGGCAATTTAAATTTTACCTGCTTCATCATTTGCTTGATTTTTAAGTTAATGTATAAATGTTTATGTTTATTATTGTTTTTAGTCTCGGCCACACTTTAACTACATTTACCTTTACTTGCGGTTTCGTTAGGAAATCATTGTTTGTTAGGTTCTTTATATTTATAAGGTGGCAGAAAGCGGATTTGCATCCTCTTTGCATGCTTTTTTACGGCATTCTCAGACTTTCTGAGTGCAAAATTAAATTCTTTTTGGATACGTTGTACTATTTTTTAGTTAATTCCGTTATTTCTTTAGTGCAAACGTTTGCACAGGTTTTTCTTGATTTACATCAATGAAATGGTTCAACTTAACGGATATTTGTCTAATTTTGCATTGTAACTAAAAACAATTATGAAAGAAATTGTACCCATAACAATGAAAGATATCGCTCGCGATCTCGGATGTAGCATAGCTACTGTGAGTAGAGCGTTGAAGAACAGCCCTCGTATCAGTGCTGTTCAGAAGGAGCGTATCCAGGCTTATGCCAGGGCGCACAACTTCTATCCGAACGTGATTGGCGAAGCCCTGCGACATAGTAAGGTGCAGCCGATGAAGGTGATTGGAGTCATCGTACCGGAGCTCGTACATTATTACTTTATGTCTGTTGTCTCTGGCATAGAGGAAGAGGCACGTGCACGCGGCTATCGTGTGATGGTGGCGCAGAGTAACGAACGGTATGATAAGGAAGTGGCTATTTGTGAAGACTTCTATAAGAATAAGGTGTGTGGCATTATTGTCTCTCAGGCCAAGGACACCAAGCAGTATGATCATTTCCTGAAACTGATGGATAATGGTGTACCGCTCGTATTCTATGATAGAATATGTACGGGTGTGAATTGTTCTCGTGTAGTTGTAGATGACTATATGGGAGCTTTCACTGCCGTCACTCATCTGATAGATACCGGATGCAAGAAAATCGCATTCTATGGGTCGCCGATGAATATGGAAATTTCCAAAAACCGCTATAACGGCTATCGGGATGCACTCCTGAAACATGGACTGAAGGAAAATCCGGACTGGGTGAAGATCTGCGACAACCGTGCACAGGCTGAGGCGCTCACACCAGAGATTCTTGGAACAGAAGATTGTCCGGATGCATTCTTTGCCATCAATGATGATACGGCTATCGGTATTCTCTATACTGCCAAGCGTATGGGGTATAAGGTGCCGGAAGAAATTAGTGTCTGCGGATTTACCAATGGTGACCGTGCCAAGGCTTCCGACCCGATGCTCACTACGGTGGAGCAGCGGGGTATTGCCGTGGGAGAGGAGGCCGCCAATATTCTCATTGGACAGGTGGAAGGATCCATTCCTGTGGATGAGGTGGAGAAGAGAGTCGTCAGAACAAGATTGGTGGTGAGAGGAACAACAAGATAATGTTGAATGTTAAATGTTGAATTGGCATTCTTGCTGGCACCTTTTAGGGTGTTGTCTTAACTTCTGAATGAATATAAATTAAAACAAAAATAATATGATACAAAAACCTGATTTGAGTTTCTGGAAGCTTTGGAATTTAAGTTTCGGATTCTTCGGGGTACAGATTGCTTACGCCCTTCAGAGCGCCAACATATCCCGAATTTTTGCAACATTGGGTGCTGACCCACACAACTTGAGTTATTTCTGGATTCTCCCTCCGCTGATGGGAATCCTGGTGCAACCTATCGTCGGTACTTTGAGCGATAAGACCTGGTGCCGCTTCGGCCGTCGAATACCTTACTTATTTATTGGTGCTACGGTGGCTGTATTGGTGATGTGTCTGCTGCCTAATGCCGGTTCGTTCGGATTGACGGTGAGCGGTGCGATGCTTTTCGGTTTGATAGCCCTGATATTCTTGGATACAAGTATCAATATGGCGATGCAGCCTTTCAAGATGCTGGTGGGTGATATGGTCAATGAAAAGCAGAAGGCGAAAGCTTACTCCATCCAGAGTTTCCTCTGCAATGCCGGTTCTGTGGCTGGTTACATTTTCCCATTCCTCTTTACTTTCTTGGGTATCAAGAATGTGGCAGACAAGGGTGTGGTTCCTGATTCCGTAATCTGGTCATTCTATATCGGTGCTGCTATTCTGATTCTCTGCGTCATCTATACTACGATGAAGGTGAAGGAGTGGAACCCCCAGCAGTATGCGGAATATAATGAAGTGAAGAGTGAAGAACGAAGAGTGAAGAATTCAAATGCTGATGCTTCTGAAGACAAGGCCGATTGGATTACTTTGCTCCGCAAGGCTCCTGCTACTTTCTGGAAGGTAGGTCTCGTGCAGTTCTTCTGCTGGGCTGGCTTCCTTTATCTATGGAATTATTCTACAGGTGCCATTGCTGAGACGGTTTGGAATACTACCGATCCTACTTCCGAGGCATTCCAGGAGGCTGGCAACTGGGTAGGTATCCTCTTTGCTGTTCAGGCTGTGGGTAGTGTGCTTTGGGCGGTTGTGCTGCCTCAGTTTAAGAATACCAAGATGGCTTATGCGGTCAGTCTGGTCGTTGGTGGTGTCGGTTTCGCACTGATTCCTTTCCTGCATGACCCATATCTGCAGTTTATTTCATTCCTGATGATTGGTGCTGGTTGGGCAGCCATGTTGGCAATGCCTTTCACTTTTGTTACCAATGCCCTGCAGGGATATGGACACATGGGTGCTTATCTGGGCCTTTTCAATGGAACGATTTGCATTCCTCAGATTGTAGCAGCCATCTGTGGTGGTGCTGTTTTGAGCCTGGTGGGTTCTCATCAGAGTGACATGATGATAGTGGCTGGTATCTTGCTGATATGCGGCGCTTTATCTGTTTCCTTCATCAAGGAGAAAGAAAAATAAGTAAGAAACTAAGCAAAATGTATTAAATTGCAAAAAATGTTGTGCAACCGATTGCGCAACCTTTTTGTAATTTTTGTGCAAAAAATGTTTGATTTTTCGATAATTAATATTACCTTCGCAGCGTAAATAATAACCTTTGTATCTTATGGTGTTTCATTTTAATATAGATTATAAAACTGTCTATGGCGAGGAACTCGTTTTGAATATGACAGTTGATGGGAAGGAGGTCCAGTATAAAATGGGGACTGAGGATGGTTCTCGCTGG
>CAMBBY010000190.1 GCA_945863825.1 uncultured Prevotella sp.
AAGGAGTATCGTCGGCAGCGTCAGATGTGTATAAGAGACAGTTCCAATGGTGCAAGTTCACGAAATACTATAGGGAAATCTATATCTACGCCTGCCTCTATTAGTTGGGTCGAACACAGTATCAATTTCTCACCATTTTTAAGTTTACTTTTGACCTTATCAATAACAGCCATTCTATGCTTCTGGCACATGTTTGTTGATAGGTGAAGGACCTGCATATTGCCTTTTTCTTTTATGCTATCAAACAGAGCCTTAGCTTTCTTCTTGGTATTGCATACAATGAGAACAGGCTCTTTTTCTTCACAAACTTTTTGTGCTATACTATCTATTGATTGGACTTCGTAGTCAGCAATCGGATAATATTCAACTCTTTTCGTGGCAGCAAATATGGCCGTAGGATTCTCAACCAATGGCACTATACGGTCAATACCCTTAAAGTCAGCACGAGTTTGAAAGTTCGGTTGCGTAGCAGTACAAAACAAAATACTACAACGGCACAGATGCAACATATCGTTCAGTATCTTCATTGTACATTCTGCCAGATGAACTGGTAATGTTTGTATCTCGTCAAAAATGACAATTGAATCCTGCAGATTATGCAATTTCCTACATTTCGATCGCTGGTTCGAAAAGAGAGACTCAAAAAACTGCACTGTCGTTGTAACGACAATGGGATAATCCCAGTTTTCTGTCGCTAATTGTTTTGTGTCTTTGCTATAAAACTCTTCTTCTTCACTTTCTTTTCCTTCATAGATAACATTTGAGTGATGCTCTAATATAACATCATGGTCCTTGAAAATTGATTTCAATTCCTTTGCAGTTTGATCAATGATGCTTAGAAAAGGCAGGACTATGACAATGCGCTTAATATTTGAATGAACTTTTGCATGATGTAGAGCCCAATTCAAACTGCACAATGTCTTTCCCATACCAGTAGGCAACGTCATAGAGAAGCATCCTTGAGGTTGCGCTGCAAGGCTCTGTGCATACAATCTCACCTCTGTTCTAAGCCTATTTAGTGGAGAATTAAGAGAAAATGAACTCAGCTTATAATTCAATGCATCTAAAAGGGCATCTACGTCAAGAGACAACTGCGGGCGTGCATCATATTGCCTTTTTTCAAAATGTCGCTCAGTATCAAGACTATCTGCATCAACAAGAGAACTATATAGCATTCGTACAAACAGTTCTTTGGTTGCATTTCCCTTTATCCTATTAAAAGAAGAATTATCACAAGGAGGAATACATAGACCATCTTCTTTTAACGAACACAATACATCAAGCCATTTGCTCTCTTCTTTTCCACATTGGTTCAAAGTTTCGAACATAGCATCTCTATTGGGCAATCCTGCATGATGCCCAAAGACAGGAAAAGCAACATTGACTAATTTGTCCATTCTTGCCATATAAGCTCCCCATTTTGCATGAGGTTCTTTTTCTCCTTCTGCTCTAATATATTTCTGAAATCCTTTACTATATTTTCCGACATCATGTAACAAACCACAATATGTATACACGTCAACATATTCATCAGATAAAGCGAACGACTTCATCATTCGAGCAACACCTTCGCTATGCTGTTTCATCGTTTGCAGTTCGCCATAACAGTTTTCGGAATGGGCTATGTATAAAGCCCCCTCCGTATCTTGTTTTAGCGTAGGTTTACAATCAACATTTTCCATATCAGCATTTGTCTTCATTGCTACTATTAATATAAAAAATCAACCAATAAAAGTCTTTAAAACTTTTTTTGTAGCCTTGGCTATCTCTTTCGCCTCCTGATAACACCCATCAATTTCTTCATAGGTGAACACATTCCGAGCCCCAGCGATGCTTTCGGTTGCAACCTCTTCGAACATGTCGAAGACAATTTGCTCATTATTTTTTTCTTCATATTTAACACTATTAAGAATTCGTATTTCCTTGTTCGAGTATCACCCAAACACCGGCATTATCTTTACCTTCGTGCCTTATGACACCCGCTTTTTGCATTACCGCCAAATCTCTTTCTATCGTTCTCGAAGTCACCGACAAAGTCTCCGACATTTGTTTCGCAGAAACTGTTGGATTAGACCTTATCATTGAAACAATAATTTGCTGTCTATCAGACAGTTTAATCTCCGACACGTCTCCGACATTTATCTCCGACATGTCTCCGACATCCCCGCCACGCTCTGCGATAACTTCATCTATCGTTTTGCGCTGAATAATCGCCATCACGCCACCTCCATTTTCTTCTATCGTTGGCAATGGCAAGCTGGCACGTTCTAACTCCTCGGCAATCTTCTTGAAACCACGTCCCCATGACTCCACAAAGCCTGCTTTGTAAAAAACATTAGCAATATTGTGATTACGAGGATAAGATGAATGCTTCTGCAATAAGGCTGCCGGAGTCAACTCTTTTGGCAACAAGCCATAATTCCATAACTCTATGCTGCGGTCGTAGATACGCATCTGGATGGCAGGACCAGTATAAGCCTTATGCGAAATGGCATTATATATCAACTCTCGTAATGCTTTATCAGGAATCTCCAGCTGCTCTATGCGCTGTAATCCCTCGTAGTGAATAGGCGAAAACAGATACTTGGTTCGGAGTACGTCCATCACTCGACTTGCCATCTGAATCAGGTTGCCTTCTATCACATCCTGAATAATCAAATCGCTCTCATCTGTATGAAAACGTCCTATCTTGAATACCGCAGATGGGAAGAACTGACCAACATGCTTTCCGAAAAGCAAGATGGCAGCATTTTTCAATTCACCTTCCCTGGTGAACAAGCCAAGATTACGCAATACATCTTCGGTTGACGAATTGGCCTCTGATTCATCCATACGACCTGCCTTGATACTACATTGCAAAAAATAATCAATCGCATTGCGGTCTATGTCATCAAGAGTAGCACCATAAACAGGAATATCATCCCATGAATGACCCATCTTTTCCATAATGAATTGCTGCAAAGCAAGCCCTTTGAGTTCTTGCTTGGTAGAACCACTACGATAATGATACGTACCTTTATAGGCTATCGGCATATTACTTGGTGAGACCACAATCTCTATGTACTCTTTATCACCTTCCATAAGAAGATTTACATCTTCTACGATGCCCAGATAATTAACTATCTTGTTAGGAATATCTTCCAGCAACCGTTTGGCATCAGATAAACCGATTACTTCTTTCTGGTCGTTTACACCGATATAAATACGCCCACCTTGGGCATTGGCGAAACCACATATCCATTTCAGATATTCATCACGCCATGATTCCTTATATTCTATATTTTGACTTTCATTCTGCATATTCATTTTCTTCTTTCTATTTCATTAATCCTCATTTCCAGCCTCTTCTCTCTTCCGATAGTCTCAGGGAATTTATATTCCCCCCAACCTACTTCCAGCCTGTTCTTCTTTAATCTCTCATCAAACCACCAGTCGTAGTGTTCTCGGGAAATCATACGGATGTCCCAGGCTGCATGCACTTGGGCTGCAATCGATATTCCATAGACTTCCTTGAGATCTATCATCTCCTCAAGCAGAAGTTCATCGCGCTTCTCGCCGCCCATTTCTTCGATTAAAGCCTGCTTGGTAAAGAGGAAGAAGCCGGCAAATTTATTACAACATTTCTCTACATCCAACTCTGGATTTGTAGGGAATGTCAAAAGAAGATGTGCTAACTCATGAGCTGCCGTGAAGCGGAGACGTTCTATCGTTGTTTTCGCCGGACGCATATCGAGAACGATCAGGGGATGATACTTATCTGCCCACGTACTCATTCCCCATACTCCATCAGGCAATTCTGTAGATAAGATTTTGATGCCCTTTCGCTCTATTAACCGAAGGATACTGGCTATCGGTCCATCCCCACTATGCCATTGTTCACGCAACAAGTCAGCGGCATGGATTGCATCCTCCAAGGTGGAAACCTTTGTGCCTCTGATAGGATTTCTAAAAATAACTCTTTCAAACCTTTTAGCTTCCTTATCTGGTTTAGAAACACTTTGTACCAGACGTTCCTTGTTAAGATACTGCTCTGTCCAAAACGAAAGACGGGCTTCAAGAGACTGCAATTCTTCCTCTGATAGTTTTCCGCCTGAAGTGGTGCGAAGCATTGGAATATCTATTTTGAGATTGGTTCCTTTAAAATATTCCTCGCTGATATTGAGGGCTTGAGCTATGGCTCGCAGAGCATCACGCTTGGGGCGCATGATGCCATTCTCATAACGGGATATACTTTGCTTGGTGATGGCTCCGTTGGTTCGCGCTACAAGTTTATCCATACTGAGCTTCATCATCAGGCGTGCTTCTCGCAATCTTATTGAAAATGAGTTATTAGTCATAATTATTAGTCTTTTATTTATTTACAAATATAACGATAAAAACACAGAATGTAACTAAGAAGTAACAGAATTTAACACAAAATTATATTTTTAGTATTAGAAAAAGAATAGAAAAGATGAAAATAGAGGATTACACATTATTATATAAAGAGAAAAGAGTAACAGAAAATATGAATTCTAAACAAGACTGAGATAAAAAT
>CAMBBY010000191.1 GCA_945863825.1 uncultured Prevotella sp.
TACGAGCTTCGCCTTAGTCTCGTGGGCTCGGAGATGTGTATAAGAGACAGGCTGTGCTCTTCTCATTCATGAGCTGCCTGAACCCTGGCGACGAGATTATCGTGCCAGAACCAGCTTACGCCAACTATATGGCATTTGCCATCTCTGCGGGTGCCAAGATTCGCACCATCGCCACCACCATCGAGGAAGGTTTCTCCTTGCCTAAGGTGGAGAAGTTTGAGGAACTCATCAATGAGCGCACCCGTGCCATCCTGATCTGTAACCCAAACAACCCAACCGGTTACCTCTATACCCGACGTGAGATGAACCAGATTCGCGACCTCGTGAAGAAGTATGACCTCTATCTCTTCTCTGATGAGGTTTACCGTGAATATATATATACAGGTAGTCCTTACATCAGTGCCATGCACCTGGAGGGTATCGAACAGAACACCGTGCTCATCGACTCAGTATCCAAGCGTTACAGCGAGTGTGGTATCCGTGTTGGAGCCTTGATTACCAAGAATGCAGAGATTCGCAAGGCCGTGATGAAATTCTGTCAGGCACGTCTCTCTCCTCCACTCATTGGTCAGATTGTAGCAGAAGCATCTCTTGATGCACCAGAGGAGTACTATCGTGATGTCTATGATGAGTACGTAGAGCGCCGTAAGTGTCTGATTGATGGACTCAACCGCATCCCTGGTGTCTATTCTCCTATCCCAATGGGAGCCTTCTATACCGTAGCCAAGTTGCCTATCGACGATTCTGACAAGTTCTGTCGCTGGTGTCTTGAAGAGTTTGAATACGAGGGCGAGACCGTGATGATGGCCCCAGCCTCTGGTTTCTATACTACTCCGGGAGCAGGTCGCAACCAGGTACGTATGGCTTATGTGCTGAAGAAGCACGACTTGGAGCGTGCTCTCCTCGTCTTGGCAAAAGCACTGGAAGCTTATCCAGGAAGAGTAGAAGATGAAGGACTTTAAGAAAGTGAAGAGTGAAGAGTGAAGAATTCATAGCTTTACTAATCATAAAATTCAAAATTCAAAGTACAAAATATAGATGAATTTTCCTCTATTTATAGCAAAGAGATTATATAGTGAACAGGGCGACAAACGTAAAGTTTCTCGCCCTGCTATTCATATTGCCACAGCCGGTGTTGCCATCGGGTTGGCAGTGATGATTGTCTCTGTATGCGTGGTGTTAGGCTTCAAGCATACCATCCGCGACAAGGTGATCGGTTTCGGCAGTCATATCCAAGTGGCTGACTTCATGACCCTCCAGCAGATGAACCAATACCCAGTGGTGATGGACGACTCGATGATGACAGTCCTCAAGAAGGCACCGGGCGTGAAACACATACAGCGATTTGCCATGAAAGAGGGTATTCTGAAAACTGACAATGACTTCTTAGGTGTTGGATTCAAAGGCGTAGGACCGGAATTCGACTCTACGTTCATCCACCAGAACATGGTGGAAGGAAGCATTCCTAAGTTTGATGACAAAGCAAGTCACAACCAGATTCTCGTCTCCCAGTTGATGGCAGATAAGTTGGGACTGAAGACCGGACAGCGCATCTTCGCCTATTTCATCGACAATAACGGTGTGAGAACCAGACGGTTCACCATCTCAGGCATTTACCAGACCAATCTGAAGAAGTTTGACGAAATCATGGTCTATACCGACCTCTATACTGCCGTAAAACTCAACGGATGGGAAGAAGACCAGGCGAGCGGTGCCGAGATTACCGTCAAAGACTTCAACCAGTTGCAGACAACAGAAGACTACTATGTGAAGAACGTCAACCGAACCGTGGATCGCTATGGAGAAACCTACAGTAGCGGAACCATCAAGGATCTGAACCCACAGATATTCCAGTGGCTCGACCTGATGGACCTGAATGTATGGGTTATCTTAGGCCTGATGTTAGCCGTAGCAGGTGTCACAATGATCAGCGGATTGCTGATTATCATCTTAGAGCGCACTTCCATGATAGGCGTGATGAAAGCATTGGGTGCCCGCAACAAAACGATCCGCCATACCTTCCTCTGGTTTGCCGTGTTTATCATCAGCAAGGGCCTTGTTTTCGGAAACCTTATAGCATTGTCTATCTTGGCCATCCAGAAACATACTGGACTCATCAAGTTGGATGCCCAGACCTACTATGTCAGTACGGTACCAGTGGAATTCAACTGGCTGTTCATTGTAGCACTCAACATCGCAACTCTCCTGATTTGTGTCTTCATGCTGGTAGCCCCAAGCTATTTGATTTCCCATATCCATCCTGCCAAGAGCATGAGATATGAGTAAGAAAAAACATCAGATATTCCATAATTACTCTCATTTGCTTGTATTATTTATTAAAATGAGGGCAATTATGGAATAAAACTACACTTTTTTTATCCGTTTTGGAAATTTGTGCACATTTTTTTTTGTACTGTGCAGAAATTATGGTATCTTTGCACAAAATTTTGATAATTGTGCAATGAATGCAATACCTAGTTTTAACTCGTACATAGAGAAGAGCATCATCAAGAATTGGCAATTGGACGCACTGACTGATTACAAGGGCGCTACATTACAATATCATGATGTTGCAAGAAAGATAGAGAAGCTCCACATCCTGTTTGAGAACAGCGGTGTGAAGAAAGGCGACAAAATAGCCGTCTGCGGTAGAAACAGCAGTCAGTGGGCAGCAGCTTTCCTGGCGATTGTTACCTACGGTGCAGTAATCGTACCCATTCAAAACGAATTTAAACCAGAACAGATTCACAACATCGTCAATCACAGCGAGAGTAAGTTGCTTTTCGTAGGTGATGTTGTAGCAACGGAGATTAATACTGATGAGATGCCTTCTCTTGAAGGTGTCATCTACCTACCCGATTTCTCGCTTGTCCTTTCACGTTCAGAGAAGCTGACCTATGCCCGCGAGAATCTCAACGCCATCTTTGGTCATAAATATCCGAAGTATTTCCGTCCTGAGCACGTGAAATACCATGTAGATGAGCCAGAGGAATTGGCGATGATCAACTATACCAGCGGTACTACAGGCTTTTCGAAGGGTGTGATGATTCCTTATCGTGCACTCTGGGGCAACCTGGACTATATGTTGAAGACCATTGCACCAAGACTCAGCAAAAACTGCAACTTCCTGGTATCACTGCCAATGGCCCACATGTATGGCCTGATGGCAGACGTCATCTTCAGCATGGTAGAAGGTCATCATATTTATTTCCTTACCCGTGTGCCAAGTCCTACCCTCATCGCAGAGGCTTTCAAGGAAGTGAAGCCGGAGATTATCTTCGCCGTACCATTGGTGATTGACAAGATTATCAGAAAGCACGTATTCCCATTGATACAGACCAACCGTGTGAGATTACTGATGAATATGCCAGTAATCAACAAGCGCATCAAGGAGAAAATCCGCGATTTTGTACTATCAGAATTTGGCGGCAAAGCTTGTCAGGTGGTCGTGGGCGGAGCACCGCTCAACAAGGAGATTGAAAGTTTCCTCATCAACATCGGCTTCCCTATCGCCATGGCTTACGGAACCACCGAGACTGCTCCATTCATCACCTTTGCCAATACAGAAGAATATCTGCCGGGCAGTTGTGGTGTGAGCGTGAACCACCTGGATGTAAAGGTGCTCAGCAAGGACCCCGAAAATGTACCGGGCGAACTGGTATGCAAGGGAATCTGTGTGATGCAGGGATACTACAAGAACCAGGAGGCTACAGATACTGTAATTGACAAGGATGGATGGTTTCATACCGGCGACCTTGCCACGATGAGCGAGGACGGACATTTCTACGTCAAGGGCCGCAGCAAGAACATGCTCTTAGGTCCTAACGGACAAAATATTTATCCAGAAGAGATAGAGGACAAACTCAACTCGATGGCAATGGTGAACGAAAGCATCGTGCTCCAGAAGGGGGACAAACTTGTAGGTCTTGTACATCCAGATATGGACGAAGCCAACACGTTGGGATTCACCCAGGAAGATTTAGAGAACATTATGGAACAGAACCGCAAGGAACTGAACGAACAAATACCAACATTTGCCAAGTTGTCGCGCATTCTGTTGCACGACCAGGAATTCGAGAAAACAGCAAAGAAATCAATTAAACGATATCTATACCAGGATGCCATCTAATCCTTTTGCGAAAGGAGCCACGGAGCATGCTGAAATAGATATAGTAAAAGCAAGAAGAGTATGGAAATACCTAGCTTTAACGCACTTATCCAGAAAAGCATCATAGACCATTGGGATATGGATGCACTAACAGACTACAAGGGAGCAACCTTGCAGTATCACGATGTGGCTCGCAAAATCGAGAAATTGCACATCATGTTTGAAAACTCAGGCGTGGTAAAGGGTGACAAGATTGCCCTCTGCGGTCGCAATAGTGCCA
Source organism: uncultured Prevotella sp. (assembly GCA_945863825.1). Taxonomy (GTDB): domain Bacteria; phylum Bacteroidota; class Bacteroidia; order Bacteroidales; family Bacteroidaceae; genus Prevotella. The sequence goes on from CAMBBY010000191.1 coordinate 4,389, forward strand.
ACTGGGCTGTAGCATTCCTTGCTACCCTCACCTATGGTGCTACTGCAGTACCTATCCTGCATGAGTTCATGCCAGACCAGATTCACAACATCGTAAACCCTGTCTCTTATACACATCTGACGCTGCCGACGATACTCCTTGTG
>CAMBBY010000192.1 GCA_945863825.1 uncultured Prevotella sp.
ATCTACCAAGACCTCCTTACCACTAACAGGCATACCGATACCCTCCTCATTGATTATACCATTGCAACAAGCCACATGATATTCACCCTCAGGAATAGCGACAGACTTTGCCTCACGGTTTGTATTCAAGATGACAATAATATTCTTCCAAGAGTCTATGCCTTCCAGATTCTTGAGCATGAAAGCCACAAGGCAGCCCTCATTCTTCACCTGATTAACAGCATCAGGACTGACAGTTGGCAAGAACTCCAGGTGCTCACGTACCTTTTCTGCAGTAGCCAAACGGAATGCAGGATGATTCTTACGCAATTGGATTAAATTGCGATAATACTCAAAAACCTGTGGATATTTCTTGAGATGATCCCAGTTGAACTGATTGATGCTATCAGGAGAATTAAAACTGTTGTGAACACCCTTCTTGTCGCGCAACATTTCCTCTCCTGCCAAGATAAACGGTACACCCTGAGAAGTGAAAACTGCAGTCTGACCCAACAAGTCCAATCGGATTAACTCAGCCAAGCGGTCACTTTCAGAAACAGACGGATCCTTCAAGCCAGGAATACTTGCCTTCAAACGATCTACCAGACACATATCATCATGGCAACTAATATAGCTAATCTGCTGAGTAGGATTGTTAGTCCAAGGTTTCTTGTCGTAATTTACCTTATTCATATCCACCTGTGGATGGGCAATACCACCAACGATACCAAACTTCAGACTCTCCTCCTCTCCAGGAATACCAGCCAACAATGCACCCTTGGTATCATCAGAGAAAGGGCCACGAAGAGCATCACGCATATCATCGCTAAAAGCACCAATACCATGGAGTTGTGGCGTATTAGCCTTCACTGCCAACTTCTCTGTAGGATAAGCACAGCTTCCAGCGCTCCATCCTTCACCATATATATAAATAGAAGGATCAATCTCGTCAACAGCCGCACGAATCTGATTCATCGTCTCGATATCATGCACGCCCATCAGGTCAAAACGGAAACCATCTATATGATATTCATTCACCCAATATTTCACGCTCTCTATCATAAACTCACGCATCAATGGTCTTTCTGATGCAGTCTCATTGCCACAACCAGAACCATCAGAATACTTACCATCCACTGTCTTGCGATAATAATAGTCAGGATAAGTACGCTGGAAATTGCTGCCGTTGATGTCGAAAGTATGATTATATACAGCATCAAAAATCACACGGATGCCTGCCTTATGAAGTTCCTGCACCATCTGCTTGAATTCCTTGATGCGGACTGCAGGATTATATGGGTCAGTAGCATAACTGCCTTCTGGTACATTATAATTCTTCGGATCATAGCCCCAGTTGAACTGTGGCTTGTCCAGTTTAGTTTCATCAACAGAAGCAAAATCAAAACAAGGCTGGAAGTGTATTGCATTGATACCCAACTTCTTAAGATATTCAATAGCTTTAGGTTCGGTAAGAGCAAGATACTTACCTTTATACTTCAAGCCCGAAGTTGGAGAAATAGAAAAATCACGGAAATGCAACTCATAGATGATGAGATCAGCAGGCGATTTCAATGCAGGACGCACATCATTTTCCCAACCTTCAGGATTGGTCTGACTCAGATCGATGATGGCTCCACGATTACCATTGACGCCAACAGCCTTAGCAAATGTACCCGGACATTCACCCTTTCCCATATCAAAAGTATAGAACTTTCCCTTCAAGTCACCCTTTACGGTAGCTTCCCATCGGTCCTTACCTACACTTTTCATCTTGATGGTCTTGACAGGTTTTCCTATCAGTCCATCTTTATAAATACGAATTTTCACATTTGGTTTTACACTGGAAGAAACCTGAGGAGTCGCACCCGTTACACCATCTACTTCAACAGAAGCTGTAGGTGAATTCAAAGAGAAAGTAGTTTTATCCTTAGAATAGGACATTTCATTGAAAGCACCTTGTGCCATCAATGAATGGGGAACTAAAACAGCAGTCAAGGCTACTAAAAATTGATTTTTAATGTTCATACGGTTAAGTTTTTGCTAGATTGAGAGAAAATCCGAACAAGAATTATTCTCTGTTTCATGTATAAATATAGACTTTTAACTAAACAATAGCTATTATACCATCTTTTTTCTTGCATAAAACACCTACAAGAGCGTATTTTATGCAGAAATAGGCAGAACCAAACACGCTCATTTTTAGCGTCTTTGATTCCACCTTGCCATTCGGTCGGAAATACAGAAAATACGGCAAATATAAAAGCCCTGTTTTTTCATGAATTTCACAACCAAAGTACACCAGTTAAAATTTTAAAGTTTATTTTGCAAGCAATGAGATGGCAAAACCACCACCACGAGCTTCTTTAATCTTCAAAACATCACCCTTCTTCACAGTCTTGTGAATAATCTGATAAGACTTAGGGTTCTTTTCATAATCAGCATTCTTGCCATCCTGATAAATCGCGCAATCATACTTCTTGCCCTTATCGAGGAAATCAAGTTTTACAACAGAAGTACGGGCAGCATCAGTCTTGCCACCAACAAACCAGTTGTTTGTATCCTTAGCCTTACGAGCAACAGTAATATACTTAGCAGGTTCAGCCTCCAGATACTTAGAATCATCCCAGTCGCAAGCAACATCACGAATGAACTGGAAGGCATCATCATACTTCTCATAATGCTCAGGTAAGTCGGCAGCCATCTGCAAAGGACTGTACATTACGAGATAAAGAGAAAGCTGACCGCAGAGAGTAGAATGCACATAACTCTGATTGTTGCTCCACTCAGAAAGCTTGGTTTCGAAGATACCTGGGGTATAATCCATAGGACCACCCTGCAAACGGGTGAATGGCAACATCACGGTATGATAAGGAACAGAACCGCCAAATGCCTCATACTCAGTACCTCTTGCACTCTCATTACCCACCAGGTTAGGCCAGGTACGGCAGATACCAGTAGGGCGGGTAGCCTCATGAGCGTTCACCATAATATGATGCTTAGCAGCAGTCTCTATAACACGCTGATAGTGATTATTCATCAACTGGCTATAGTGATACTCACCTCTTGGGATAATGTCACCCACATAACCAGTCTTCACTGCATCATAACCATACTTGTTCATCAGGTTGAAAGCATTTTCCAAATGACGCTCATAGTTGAGTGCTGCAGAAGAGGTCTCGTGGTGCATCATCAATTTGACACCCTTAGAGTGCGCATAATCATTGAGCATCTTGATATCGAAGTCAGGATAAGGAGTTACGAAATCGAAGACATCCAGTTTCTGATGACCGAACCAGTCTTCCCATCCTTCGTTCCAACCTTCAACCAATACTTCCTGCAAACCATTCTTTGCAGCAAAGTCAATATAGCGCTTCACTTCCTCATTGGTAGCACCATGAGTACCATTAGGCTTACACTTGCTATAATCAGTAACACCCAGACGAACAGAAGGAAGATCATTCGTATAACTCCATGTCTTAGTGCCGACAATCATGTTCCACCATACACCGCAATACTTGGTAGGGTGAATCCAGGAAGTATCCTCAATCTTGCAAGGCTCATTGAGGTTTAATGTCAACTTGCAAGAAAGCATATCACGCGCATCATCGCTCACAAGAACAGTACGCCAAGGCGTATTGAATGGAGTCTGGATAAAGCCCTTGCGACCTACAGCATCAGGAGTCAACCAAGACTCAAGCACGAGATTCTTCTCATCTAGGTTGAGGTGCATGGTAGGATAATCCAGACAGGCAGCCTCATGGATATTGATATAAAGACCATCCTTCGTCTTCAACTGAAGGGAAGTCTGCACGCCCGTATCAGAGAAAACAGTAGTAGAAGAATTACTCTTATATTTCTCACGATTTGCAGCGATGATAGGACGGATACCAGTCAGCGGAGTGATGTTGTACTCATACTCCTGTGTATCATAATCACCTGGAATCCAGTATGCAGTATGATCACCAGCCATTGCAAACTGAGTGTGCTCCTCCTGAATCACGAAGTAATTCAAAGATTCCTGCTGAGGGAACTCGTAGCGCAAGCCCATACCGTAATCATAGACACGGAAACGGATGGTAATGTTACGATTGGAAGAAGCCTGATTGAGGTTTACCTCCAACTCATTGTAATGATTGCGAATGGTGGAAGTTTCACCCCAGACAGGTTTCCAAGTCTCATCAAAAGTAGAAGTCTTGCTACCGGTCTCGGTAAAACCATCCATCAAATCCGTTTCTTCCATCCCCTTAGAGGCATGCTTATCCTTTGCCAACTCCAAACCGAGATGAGAAGGCTTACAGACAGTCTTGCCTTTGTAACTCATCTCATAAGTAGGCTGACCATTACCTGTCAGGGAGAAGGTCAGAGAAACATTCCCGTCAGGAGACTTGACGGTCTGAGCTGCTGCAAACATAGGGAGCAACAAGCCCATAAGTAAAACACTGATTTTCTTCATATTTATTGCTATTGTTTTCTACACTGCAAAATTAGTAAAAACTTGGAAATACACCATATTATAATATATAATAAATAAAAAAAGGGGTGTGCAAACG
>CAMBBY010000193.1 GCA_945863825.1 uncultured Prevotella sp.
CAGTTTGGACCATCCAAAATGAACTGTTAACTGTTAACTCTGTTGACAACATATTGAGATTCGATTGAAAAAAGGGATTCTGAAAATTGAGATTCGATTGGAAAAAGGGATTCTGAAAATTGAGATTCGATTGGAAAAAGAATTCTGAATATTGAAATTCGATTGAAAATAAGAATTCTGAGAATTGGGATTCAAATAAAATATCAAACAAGAAATAGAATTCAACACATTATTAAATATAAGGAATAAAGATCATGTCTAAGAAGTCACAACACAATAACATACTATTGGCAGTAATCGGTTTTACTGCTGTAGTCATCATCGTAGGCGTTATCGGTTTTTTCACTTTAGAGCACGATGACGAAACGATTCAGGGAGAAATCGAGGTTTCAGAGTATAGAGTTTCCTGCAAGTTGCCAGGCCGTATCGTAGAGATTCGTGTCAAGGAAGGCGACTACGTGCATGTAGGCGATACGCTCGCCATTCTCGAAGTACCAGAGGTAAAATCTCAGGAAAAAATGCTCCAGGCTACCAATGAAGCTACCATGGCTCTGCAGGATTTAACGGATGCCGGTGCCCGCAAGGAACAGATACAGGCTGCTTATCAGCTCTACCAGCAGGCTATTGCAGCTGCAGAAATAGCTAAGAAAACCTACACCCGCATCCAGAATCTCTTCGATGAGGGAGTGATGAGCGGTCAGAAGCGCGATGAAGCTTTTGCTGCCTATAAGGCCACAGAAGCTCAGGTGCAGGCTGCCAAGAGCCAATACGAAATGGCCAAGAATGGTGCCAGAGAGCAAGAGAAGAGAGTGGCTGCCAGCAATACCAAGGCTTCTAAAAGTGCTGTGGATGTAGTCAAGAATTTGCTCAAGGAGACCATTCAGGTGGCACAGGTAGAAGGCGAAGTTAGTTCTGTATATCCTAAGGTAGGCGAACTGGTAGGCTTGGGCTCTCCTATCATGAGCATCTCCATCATGAACGATATGTGGGGCACGTTCAATGTACGTGAAGACCGTCTGGCTGGTCTCAACAAGGGTGCAGAATTCACAGCATTCGTTCCTGCTTTCAACAAGGACATCAAGATGAAGGTATATTATCTGAAAGACCAGGGCTCTTACGCTACATGGAAGGCAACCAAGGATAATGGCGATTACGACCGCAAGACTTTTGAGGTAAAGGCTCGCCCTATCACCAAGTTGGAAGGTCTGCGTCCAGGAATGTCTTTGATCATTAAAAAGTGAAGAGAAAAAAGTGAAGAGTGAAGAACGAAGAGTGAAGAATTCAATTGTTTTATAACATAAATTCAGGCTATTCGTTAAGTTCAAAGTTCAACTTTTAAAGTTCTATGTTTAAGAAATTATATCATATTGCTCTCAGAGAATGCGGCATCATGTGGAAGAATCCTATCTATTTCTTCTGCATGATCATCTTCCCCATCGCAGTGGTGATTTTCTTCACCACCCTGATGAAGGATGGCGTGCCTACCGATATGCCTGTGGGCATTGTAGATCAGGACCATTCTGCCACATCCCGCCAGCTGGTGCACAAGCTCGATGCATTCCAGACCACGAAGGTTGTGTCTCATTACGAGAACATCGCTGAAGCAAGACATGCGATACAGAAGAACGAAATCTACGCCTTTCTGCTCATCCCAAGCGGCACGGAGGCCGGTCTGATGGCTTCCCGCCAACCTAAGATTTCCTTCTACTACAGTAGTGTATCTCTAGCTGCCGGTTCCCTACTCTTCCGCGATCTGAAGACCATCTCCACTTTAGGAGGAGCCGCAGCAGGAATGGCCAAGCTTTCTGCATTAGGCAAGACGAATGACGAGATTATGACCTTCCTGCAACCTATCGCCGTAGATTTGCACATGATTGGCAATCCATACGCCAATTACAATTACTATCTCTCTACCGTGATGGTTCCGGGACTCATCATGCTTTTCATTTTCCTGATTACACCTTATTCTATAGGTACGGAACTGAAGTTCAACAGGGCCAGAGACTGGATGCGAATGTCAGACAATAATCCTTATCTCGCCATCGCGGGTAAGCTACTGCCCCAGACACTCATCTTCCTGAGCATCTTCCTGCTATTCGAGTTCTATATCTATTATGTATTGAGATTTCCTCATCCAGGTGGCGCAGCGCCTATCATTTTGTTAGGCATTCTGAGTGTATTATCCTGCCAATGCTTTGGCATTTTCGCCTTCGGTCTGATGCCATCCCTGCGCATGTCGATGAGCATTTGCTCACTTTGGAGCGTGGTAAGTTTCTCCATCTGCGGAGCCACCTACCCACTCTTTGCCATGGATTCACCAATCGAGGCTATCGGACAACTCTTTCCGATGCGCCACTACTATATGATTTACCAGATGAACATCTTCAATGGGTTCCCGATGAGCGATGCTGTACTCCACTGGAGCGCCCTCGTTCTCTTCTGTGCCCTGCCTATCCTCACCATCTGGAACATCAAGAAGGCAATGCTGGTTTACAAGTACTTGCCGTAGGAGAGTGAAGAACGGGAAGTGAAGAGTGAAGAATTCAACGGCTTTACTAATTATAAAGTTCAATGTTAAAAGTCCAATATTCAATGTTAAAAAGTAGTTTATTATATAAGATCATCAATGGCATCTGGGATATGTGCTACATCTGGAAAACAGAAATGCTCAATGTCTTCCGCGACGAAGGTGTACTCATCTTCTGCGTCCTGGTTCCATTAGGCTATCCGCTTCTCTACTCGTGGATTTACAACAACGAGGTAGTAAGAGAAGTGGATACGGCTATTGTGGATTTGAGCCACACCCATACCTCCCGTGAGTTTATCCGCAATTACGATGCTGCGCCAGACACCAAAGCCACTTACTATTGCAACAGTCTCGATGAGGCGAAGCAACTGGTACAGAAGCAGGCGGTACACGGCATTGTCTATATTCCTGCCGACTTTGACACGAAGTTGAACCGCGGCGAACAGGCGCATGTGGGAGTCTATTGCGACATGAGTCTGATGCTCACCTACAAGGCGATTTATCAGACTGCCCAAGCCGTAGCAAGCCACATCAATTCTGGCATTCAGATTTCGAAAAGTGGCGGATTTACGGATAGAGACGACGAAATCACTACCGAACCATTGGCTTTTGATGAGGTTCCGATATTCAACACCACCGCGGGTTATGGAAATGCCATTCTGCCGGGCGTGCTGGTGCTCATCCTACAGCAAACCATGTTGTTAGGCATCGGAATGGCAGCAGGTACTTCGAGAGAGTTGAACAGAAATCGCGAACTGATTCCTATCAGCAAGCATTATGGCGGTATTTTCCGAATCGTATTTGGCAAGGCGCTGGTTTATTTCATGGTTTATGCCGTATTGGGTATGTATCTCACATTGGTAGTTCCGAAGATGTTTGGCTTTGTAAGCATGGTTACGTGGACCACGATTTTAGGTTTCCTCCTACCTTACATTCTGTCGTGTGTTTTCTTTGGACTGATGCTCTCGTGTCTGGTAAGATATCGTGAGAATGTGATGCTTCTGGTAGTATTCACCTCCGTGCCTCTGCTTTTCATGACGGGTATTTCATGGCCTCAGAGCAATATTCCAGCTTTCTGGCAGGGTTTCGCCTGGGTCTTCCCATCCACATTCGGCATCCGAGGATTTCTGAGAATCAGCAGTATGGGCGCAAGTCTGTCAGACATTCTTCCTGAATTCAGAGCATTATGGTTACAGGCGGGCATCTATTTCCTTGCCACCTATCTGGTATTCAGACAGCAGTTGCGCTCTGCAAGAATCAAGGCAAACCTTCCTGCCGAAGTTGCCGAAGAAGAGGATGAAGCGGAAGAGCTCATCAAAAATCAAGAGGTAAAAGTTGCGGATTGACGATACAACCATCGAAAATCTAACTGTTAACTGTTGATTGTTGACGCTTCTAAAATAAGAACTATCCTCAGGCTCTGAAAAAAAGAAAGAAAAAAAGAGGGTGTGCATAAGTCCATGACGCCCCCTCTTTTCTTTTATTATAAATGCGAATACGAATAATTCATATATTCATAACATCTTTTTCGTAACGGCTTATTCGTACGTTTTTTACGGCAAATTACTTATGTGTACTAACAATCTTGGTAGGAGCCTTCTCGGCATTTCTACGATTAACCACCGTCACGATACTCTGGGCAAGACTCAGGAAAGCCTGACCGGTAACGGAATCAACCTTGGTTGCTGCAGGCGCACCATCATCACCACCCTCGCAGATGCTCTGAACGATAGGAATCTGAGCGAGCAAAGGTACATTCATCTCCTTAGCGAGATTCTTGCAGCCCTCCTTGCCGAAGATATAATACTTGTTCTCTGGCAACTCAGCAGGAGTGAAATAAGCCATATTCTCGATAAGACCGAGGATAGGCACGTTCACCTTGTCGTTCTGATACATGTCAATACCCTTGCGAGCATCAGCCAGAGCCACCTGCTGAGGAGTACTTACGCTGTCTCTTATACACATCTGACGCTGCCGACGATACTCCTTGTGTA
>CAMBBY010000194.1 GCA_945863825.1 uncultured Prevotella sp.
GCTATGGAATGAAGCTAAATCTTTAGAGAAGTGTGAAGGCAATCTAAAAGAGGCGAATAAAGGCTGATCTTTTTATAAAGTTGGAGTATAGGTAATTCTATAGAAAAGAATGGTTTTAAATTTTGACAACATTCCGAATATAGATAATCCTGCGATTATTGGTTTCCTGAGGATACAGACAATATCGCCAATGTTGAGAATAATAAAGAATAAGGAGATTTAATTATGAAGAAATTATTTTTTATAACAATAGCTTTGGTAAGCTTGTTCGTTGTTAATAGTTGTAAAGAGCGTAAAACATCTAATGTCATTTCTGTTGTTGATACAACAGATGTTGATGTTCCAGATTCGACAATATATGGTATTTGCGGTGACGGTACCACAATGCATAATCTTCAGTTGATAACAGATGCTGGAGATACCATGAACGTCTTTATCGATGATGAAGAACCTAACATCGTGAAAGGTGGTTTGTTGGCAGGTGATAGAATTGCTTTGATATTGAATGGACAAAAAAATGAAGAACTGGGCGATGTGGCTGCTCAGCAGGTGATTAATCTGACTTCACTTCTCGGAAAGTGGACGAGTCTGGATAAGAATTTTGAGATTATTGAAGGCGGTGAGGTCAAGAATAATGTGAAGGCAGAACAGAATCCTTGGACATCCTGGAAGATTCTCAATGGTAAGCTGTTGCTCAACAAGGATACTTTCATGATTGATGAACTTGGTCCTGACAGTATGTATTTGGAAAACAATGCAGGAATCTTTACTTTCAAACGTCAAGTATAATCTACTTTCAGGCGTAATGTGTAATTTACTTCCTAGCGTTATAGTATAATATATTTTCAAATGTTGGGTATAAGCTTCTTGTAAGAGGAAAATGATTTATTTTTAGATAAGTTTTAATGGAACCTTTTAGAATTCATATATTAGGGTGTGGTAGTGCATTGCCCACCCTTAAACATTATCCTACTTCGCAAATTATAGAATTGCGAGGAAAGGCTTTTATGATAGATTGCGGTGAGGGTGCTCAGATACAATTCAGACGCTCCCGCATTCATTTTGGGAAAATCAATGCCATCTTCATTTCTCATCTTCATGGTGACCATTGCTTTGGCTTGCTCGGATTACTTTCTACCTTTGGGATGTTAGGTCGAACATCTTCTCTAAAAGTCTATGCACCAAAAGAATATGAAACTTTGTTTAAGCAACAGTTAGATTTCTTTATGACGGGTATGGAATATAAAATCGAGTTTGTTCCCGTTGATACTAAGGTGTCTGAAATTATCTATGAAGACAAGTCTCTTACGGTAGAAACAATTCCGCTTCAGCATCGCGTTCCTTGTTGTGGATTTCTGTTCCGTGAGAAGGCTACATTGCCTCATATCCGACGTGACATGATTGACTATTATGAGATACCGGTAAGTCAGATTAATAATATCAAGTTAGGAAAAGATTGGATTACATCGGATGGAAAGATTATTGACAATAGCCAATTGGTTACTCCAGCAGAAACACCAAGAAGTTATGCCTATTGTAGTGATACGAAGTTTATGCCTGAGCTTTATAAAAAAATACAAGATGTAACGGTACTTTATCATGAGAGTACCTATGCTTCCGAGAATGAGGATAGAGCCAAACTTTATTATCATTCCACTGCTAAACAGGCAGCTCTTGTAGCTAAAGCTGCCAGTGCTGGTAAACTTCTTTTAGGTCATTATAGTGCAAGATATAATTGTGAAGATGTTTTGCTCAATGAGGCAAAAGCCGTTTTCCCTCATAGTTTTTTAACTCAGGAAGGAGATGTAGTTGAGATTTAAAATGGCTTATAGAAAAGAAATTTGCAAAAAAAGATAAATCTGATGCAAGATTTTCGTATTTTTCAGTTTTTAGATAAATGGCTATGAGTTTTAGACCACCCAGTTGTGGAAACTTGTTGTTAGAGAATGAAATCAGAAAAGGAATTATTGGATGATATCAAAAAGGGCGACAGGAGTGCGTTGCATCAACTGTATAGCCGATATGTGGGATATGCCATGGCTGTAGGGCTGAGGTATGTCCCTGATCGTGATGATCTCAATGATGTCATTCAGGATAGTTTCGTGAAGATTCTTTCTTCTGTCAACAGGTTTGAATACAGGGGTGAGGGATCGTTGAAAGGGTGGGTTCTTAGAATTGTTTCCAATGAGGCAATCAATTTCATCAAACAGAAAGCGAAATTTTCTTTTGTTGATGAGTTCCCAGATGAGATAGAAGAACAAGAACCAGATGTCGATAAAGTGCCACCGCAAGTTCTGAATCAGATAATCAGTGAGTTGCCTGATGGTTATAGAATGGTTTTAAATCTTTATGTCTTTGAACAAAAGAGTCACAAGGAGATTGCAGAGATGCTTGATATCAAGGAATCTACTTCTGCTTCTCAGTATTTGAGAGCCAAGAAACTTTTAGCGAGCAAAATTAATAATTATCTAAAGAATAAGGAATATGAATAACGATTGGACAGACAGACTACGCGACCGGATGGCAGACTATGAAATGCCAGTCGGAGATGAGTTGTGGGCTAACATAGAACAATCGTTAGCTCAAGATGAGGTATTTGCGGATAAAAACATCCATAGCAATAATGGTGTCGCTCGCTCTGTTGTGATGCGTCGTTTCTCTATAGCTGCATCAATAGCAGCCCTTCTTGCTGGTGGTGCCTATGTGTATTTCCATCCGTGGAATGAAGTTGCAGAAAATGAAGTTGCTGCTATATTTGACAAAGGTCCCAAAACTTTCATTGATAAAAGGCAGACTGCAGTCCCTAAAGATAGTCAGGCAGCAATCTCTGATAATAATCAGAAATCAATCTCTGATAATGGTCAAAATGCAATTTATGATAATGGTCAGACTGCTGTATCTGCTAATGGTCAATATGCGATGTCTAAAGATGGACTGCAAACTTTGTCTGGAGGCGGACAGACAAGGAACAACATTCTTGCTCAATCTAATTCTGTAGAAGTAGTAGGTTCTGAATCTGCTTTGTCTTTAGATTTAGATACTCAGAGTTCTGCCCGTTCTGTAAATGAGAATTCAGAAACGGTTCCTTCATCCCGTTCTTCTCGGAAAGTAAACTCTCTAATAACTTCAGAAGGAGATGTTATGTCTTCTACTCAGAACGGAAGAAGGACTGTTTTGGCACAAAGCAGTATGGATGAAGAACTGGGACGTAAAGACAAACGTCTTCGTGGTGGCATGAAACTTCAGTTGTACGGCGAGAATGGATTTATAGGGAAGACATCGGGAGGTAATAGTCCTGTACTGATGAGTTCTATGCCTTCTTCTGATCCAGTCTTTTATGACAAAAACACCCAGATTACCAGTTTCTTTGATGAAAGATATATGGCTATGATTCCAACTTCGGATCTCTACGAAGAGACCAAGCATCATCAACCGATATCTGTAGGTATGCAGGTGGGCTTTCATCTTCTTCCTAAGTTGAAACTCTCTACGGGTCTGGTTTATACCAAAGTCAGTTCGGATTTCATCAGTGGAGTTTCTGATACTCGTACAGTATCTACCCAAGATCTCCATTATATTGGAATACCGCTCAATTTGAGTTATTCTGTATGGGAATATAAAGGCTTGCATACTTACGTGACAGCAGGTGGCGAAGGAGCTGTAAATATTAAGAATCATGCCGAAACGGATGGAGAAGTAAAAGAAAGCAAACGTGATAAGATGCAATGGTCAACAAATGCATCTGTTGGTATCCAGTATGATTTTATTCCTCAATTGGGAGTTTATGTGGAGCCAGGAATGAAATATTACTTTGATAATGGAAGTCAGATTGAAAATATCTTCAAAGATAAAAAGTTGAATTTCAATATCCAGTTTGGCCTCCGATTCAATGTTGGGAAATAATAAAGTTAATTATAAAAAAGAGGGTGCGCCATAACTACATGACGCACCCTTTTCTTACAAATACTCTTATGGTTTCCCTTCTCTGCTCGGGTGTTTTTTTCTCCTTGCCCACTTTTATTTTTCCGTGGGCAGGGGAAAATACAAGTGGGTACAGGGACGGAAATTATGAAACCTGAATCCTCGAAAATTATAGACGGATGAAGAAGCACTTTTTTAGTCACTTAATGAAGCGCTTTTTAGTCACATAACGATGCGCTTTATTAATACCTAACGATGCGCTTCATTAGACCTTAATAAAGCGCTTTATTAGATCTCAATAAACTTAGACCCCTTTACAAAGCGCTTCGTTAGAGCTTATAAATGTGCTCCCTTTGAGGAAATGCTTTATAATAGGAGGGTGCGCCATGGACTTATGACACACCCTCTCTTTTTTATATGATTTTTCTAATTTAGTTCTTGAAACTGTGGATAGGAGCAGGGATGCGTCCTACACGGTTGACAAATGCTTCACAACTGAAAGAGTTGACAGGCATGATAGGTGCATGACCCAGCAAACCGCCAAAGCTGTCTCTTATACACATCTCCGAGCCCACGAGACTAAGGCGAATCT